>NZ_LT629733.1:2645000-2945000 GCF_900104785.1 Formosa sp. Hel1_31_208 | reverse complement strand
GATATACAATTAAGTGACGGACTCTCATTTGAAATCTTTGAAACTATTGAGATCAATTCGGCAGTGATTTTCACAACAGCCTATGATGAATATGCCTTACAGGCTTTTAAACTCAACAGTATTGATTATCTATTAAAGCCAATTGATGAAGATGATTTGCAAATCGCTGTATCGAAGTATAAAGAGCGTTTGCCTAAACAGCAAACGGTGACTTTGGATTTTAATGATATTAAAAAACTACTGGTTAATCCTATAGAACGTGAGTACAAAAAACGCTTTTCTGTGAAAGTTGGACAGCATTTAAAACTTGTAAATATAGATGATATCGAGTGTTTCTACAGTGAGAATAAAGGGACATATGCCTTTACTTCGGAAGGCAGAAATTATTTATTAGATACCACTTTAGAGCAACTAGAAGATGAACTTGAACCTCATAAGTTTTTTCGCATTAGCCGAAAGTTCTTTGTCAATATAAACGGAATTAAAGATATGGTAAGTTATACCAATTCAAGATTACAGATAAAGCTAAATACTTTCAATGAGCAAGAAGTGATTGTGGCACGAGAACGGGTGAAAGACTTCAAGAGTTGGCTCGCTTAGAACACATCAAAAATATCGCCTAGTGAATCTCCAAGTCCGTCGAGTAAGTCATCTGTCCCAGAAAACAAACTAGATAATCCAACATCAAGAAACAAATCGAGGAGCAATAGGTCACTCAAATCTTTTAACCAATAAGTGTCTGATTTTTTCTTAGATTCTTTCTTCCATTCCTTGTATTGTTCTTCGGCTTTAGGCTCAATGAGGACTGGTTTATTTGTTTCTACATTGCCTAGCATGTTATCGTAAGCTTCACGCTTTTTTGGGTTAGAGAGTATATCAAATCCTTCAATTAACAAATCAAAACGAATTCGGGCGCCTTCAGATGTGTTTTTATCAGGATGATATAAAGCTATTTCTGTACGAAATGCTTTTTTTATTGCGTCCAAATCTGCTGATCTCTTAATATTAAGAAGTTGGTAGTAGTTTTGTAATTTCATCGTCTAATTAATTTGTAAGCAGTGTTTCTATCGTTGTTTTAAAACCTTGATTGTCATCTACAAAAAGTAATAATTTGCTATAGGTCTTAGGTTTTCCATAGAGAAATTGTAACTGCTGAGGTGTTTTAAGACAGATGACAATATTACTGTGCTCTAGCTCGCCTAAAAGTGATAAGGTTTTTGTCCCTTTGTCTTTATTGAAGTCGGATGCGCTGGCAATTTGTAGGGTTTCAATTGCACTCATAGGCACAATGGTTTCGCTTAAAATTCCAAAGCGTAGGATTAAGTGGTCTTCATTAATCACAAGTGGTCGTTTCGGTACAGATCTAATAATACCTATAAGCTGAAGTGCTGAGTAAAAGCTCAAAATGGTAAGTATCCAAGCTAAAGTTGCACTCCACTTTGCGGTAAGGACATGAACCGATACCATTTCAATTGCCACGACAAAAATAATGGCACCGAGCGTGGATAAGATTCCAGATCCTTTATAATTTGAGAACTCATTAGGCTTTAGAATCGTTTTTTTAAAATTGAAAAATCCATAATAAATCAATGCAATTTCATTAGCTGCTAATCTAGCCACTTTTTTAGGAAATATCGACTTACAAGTGTCTACAAGAATAGTATAAAAATCTTGATGCGTCTTTGTTGCTTTTTTATAACGCGTTATGGCTTTCCTAACCTTGAGTATGATGAATGTCAAAACACTTAACTCAACTATGGGGACTAACCAAGTTTTTAACAAGCTCAATAGGTCTTGATTTGCTGGAGGAATGGTATATGAAGCAATAACCACACATAAAATAAGAAAGGGAGCAATGGTGAGTTTTGAGATGTTTGTTTTTCTGATGAGTAGAAAATAGATCAACGGAATCGTAATGATAAAATCAATAGTAATAAGGTTAGAAAGGCGACTTTGATAGGTTGAAAAGGTACTAGAATTAAGAAGTAATACTAATGTTAATAAAAGTGCTATGGGAATTAAAAAGGCAATGAGCTGTTGCTTTAAAAGAGCATGTTTTATCATTTCTATCTTAAGGTTTTAATTTCAACTATGAGACGCATTTTGATACTTAAAGTTACGTCTTTTACACTAAAACTCTAAAACGTGCTCATTAGCTGAAATATTTGTTCCACGATATTCTAATCTTTAGCTTACCCTATAAATGTTTTAATTATGAAGCTTAAAATTAATCTGGCTATTCTGTTTTGGATTATTAGTTATGTTGCATTTGCCCAAGAATGGAAAACATATCCTTATAACCCTAGTGGTCAAATTGCGTTTCCAACAGATGAAGGGCGTCACAGTGCTGAACCGATTGAATGGTGGTATTCAGCAGGCCATGTTATTGGCCAAACGACAGGTAAAAGCTATAGCTTCATGTATACCTTTTTTCATTATCCACAGTCGGGATTTGACGGTTTTAGAATTTTGAATATAACAGATGATGATACTGGAACATTTCTTCAAGATGTTAAACCATTAAATTATACAACACTATCTACAACTAGTTTTGATATCGAAGCCACTGTGCTTTTTGCTGGTGTAGAGTCCTGGCGAAATAAAGAAGATATAGATAATATACCTATTCCTTTTGAGTATGAATTGTTTGCAGCGACAACCAATGCAGGATTAGATATCGAATTTGAAACTTTGAAACGACCTTTAATTCTTGGGGATGATGGACTTTTAGATCAAGGTGCCACTAATTACACTTATTATTTCTCGCAAACGATGAATGCCGTTACAGGGTCTTTAACCTTTAACGGGAATACCGAAACCGTTATTGGAACCGCATGGATAGATAGACAATATGGAAATTTTAATCCCTTAACAGGAGAAAAATACGAATGGTTTAGTATGCAATTATCTAATGGTATCGATATCAATTTATGGAACATCTTTACAGAAAATGGCTTAGTTCCTAATACAGATCAGTACAGAATATTGTCTGCATATGTCGATGAAAACACACAATATACAAATAGTGATTTTCAAATAGAGCGCTTGGCATTTAACTGCATGCCAGATGGTGAACGCTGTTATTCGAAGCAATGGCGACTTACATCTGTTGTAAATAATCTAGATTTGACTATTTCTACTTTGCACGATAATACAGAAGTGCTCTTACCGTTTCGATTTTATGAAGGAGCAACATCTATCACAGGAACAGTAAATGGTATAGCGGTCACAGGTGTTGGTTTTGCTGAACTCTTACATGATTATAATGCGCCTGAAATCACATTCAGTTCACCAATTTCTGGTATCTATGATCCATCCTTTCCAATTACTTGGGAACTTGATAATCCAGACGATGGTAGACCAGTTTTTTATGACATTGAATACAGTGATGACATCCTTAATACCTTTAATACCGTTGCCACCAATTTAACGAGTCCTTCATATTTATGGGAAAACCCACCATTATCTGATGGCGATGATGTTTGGTTTCGGATTACAGCGCGTTCAATAGATGGTGTTTTAAGCACTGCTACGCTAAGTCCGGTGGCAACACTAGCGACCTTATCATTAAATGATCTCAATATTAACCAAATTAAAACCTATCCAAACCCTGTAAAGGATGTGCTGACCGTAAACATTGGGCAGCCTATAATTGGATCTTACACTATAATCGATATGAAAGGGAGCCTTATTAAAACGTCGGAAATTGATAAGCTCCAATTTTTAGATATTTCAACAACAACTCTCGAATCTGGAGTATATATTCTTGCAATTGAAGCGTCAATAGGTACGTTTAATGTTAGGTTTGTAAAACTGTAGATTATTTTTCTATACGATTGTCATCAAAAGAGGATGGCAGTAAATTGGGAATTAATTTTGCAAAAATGGGAAGGAGAATAGCACCTCCTGGCAACATGAAAATTGCCAAGCTCGGTATGGATTTCAAAATATCAAGTAATTGCCCTTGCATCTGTTTTTGTTCCTCTTTACTCAGGTCGGAATGTGTCGATTTACTGATGAGTAACATCAAGTCCTTACTTTGTCTTAACTCTTTGACCAATCGCTTACTGTTTCGTCTTATCAATTTATTAACCAATTGAGAGGAGTTCTCATAAAAGTTTGTAATCGGATTTGTTTGTTGAAACAACATCACTTCTTTTTTGTGATCTGAGTGAAAGTTTGCTACACAAAAAATAGAATCATGAACTTCAGAAATATCAATCTCTAACTGTTTCGCCAATTGCTTTAAAAATTGATATTCAGATTTTTCTAAAATCTCATCATCCCAAATGGATAAGCACATCAGATCGATAAGATATTTCTTTTCGTGATCTTCAATATTGTAATCGATATCAAAAATCAAATCTTCAATAACACTGGCCTCTTCTTCAATAAAAGACGTGGATGCTTCAATAAGATCAATAATCTCTTTGTCGTAGTCGGTAATTTTACTTTTAGAATTTAGCGATTGATATAAGGTTCCAATAATAATACTCTCCAAATTTGCGGCGTAAGACTTCGGGTCAATGTTTTCCTTGAGATATTTCTCAAAGGTTAATACATCAACAAAAAGAAGAGAGTTCGTTATAGACTTATTGAAATTTCTTGTGAGTAGATTATCGTCAATCTTCACACGATCATGAATTAAGCGTTCTAAAAGTGTCATGTCACTTTTACCAATGACTAATCGATCCCATAGTGATAAATCTGCAACCTCTAGGGTTTTATAGAAGTTTAGTAATTCACTGGTAAACTCTGTAGTTTTATTATCAGGCCTCTGAAATTGGTAAATGATATACAAGCCAGTAATCAAATTGATTTTAGCCAATTCGTCTTCAGAATAGCGATGTATTTTCTCAATAGTTTTAGTGATGCCAACGTTCACACCATAAATAAAGCCATAGTCTTTAAGGCTATCATATAGCTCTTGGTAATTCTCAAAAGGAATTCCTTTTTTAGAAATTTGAGAGCATAGTTTTTCTATCCAACCATTGGTAGATGGGTTCATGACTTTGTTTTTAGACCCTACAAAGTTAATTTTTTCTGGGTATTATTGGATAATATAATTGATTAACCAACTTCAAATGATACCTTAATTAAAAGCGAGATGTTATATCATAAGAAAGCACCAAACTTTTGTTTGGTGCTTTTTATAATATTGTTTTTATTTATCTTATTCAATAATACCACCGCAACTTACGCGAGTACCAGCAGCTCCCGAGGGTTGTGACTTAAAATCATCTACACCTTGATGTACAATAATGGCTTTACCTAAAATATCTTTGGTTGCATCGCCGCATCCAATACACCATTCATCGGTCACTTTAGTGATTTGAGCTTTTCCTTCAGCATTAGCAGTAAAATTACCAATATCACCTTTGTGGTATCCAGCGACATCTCCCCATTTTCCGTGTGGTTGTCCGGTTGGATTCCAGTGACCACCAGAAGATTTACCGTCATCAGAAGAACAATCTGCCGTTTCATGAATGTGAATCGCATGCTCACCAGGAGTTAAGCCACTAAGTCTAGCCATCATTGTCACAACCCCTGCTTCTTGAGAAAATATGACGTTACCACTAACACCACTATTGCTTTTTGGATCTAAAGTGACTGTAACCATTTTCTTTTCATCAAAATAATCTGGTCGTTCTTTAGTTGTTTTTTCTGTTGTCGTTGGTGTTTCTTCAACTTCAGCTTCTACTTCGGTAACGGCTTCTGTGGCCTCGTCTTTTTTATCAGATTTACACGATATACTTAAGCATAAGGCTAAGATTGTAATATAAAAAATGGAACGTTTCATTAGTTTTTGTGTTTAAGTGTTATGAACTTGAAAGATAATCATTAATTTAAAACGATAAAAAATAATTACGCTATAAATATGTCAAATTTGTTTGCGCTATAATTTCGAATTCGCAATCTCACGCATAAAATATTTAGAATTTATTGTAGTTGTATGTCCTTGTGTAATTTTTAAAGAATCAGTTTTCAGTAAAAAAGAATGAGTTTCTAAAGTTGTCAAGACATGATTAATGTCATATTTTATATAAACTAATGCCTGTATTTTTGATGCAAATTGTTAAGGTATGTGCAATTCATTAGTCAATAAATATAATGTGGCAGGACCGCGTTATACCAGTTATCCAACGGTTCCATATTGGAATAATGACACCTTTTCACTAAAGCAGTGGAAAGCTTCATTATCAAAATCTTTTAATGAAAGCAATGCTTCCGAAGGGATTAGCCTCTATATTCATTTGCCATTTTGTGAGCAAATGTGCACTTTTTGTGGTTGTAATAAACGCATCACTAAACGCCACGATGTAGAGTTACCATACATTAAAGCGGTCTTAAAAGAATGGAATTTATATTGTGATCTGCTCAAGGGTAGGCCAAATATTAAGGAACTTCACCTCGGTGGAGGTACCCCAACATTTTTTTCCTCGGAAAATTTAGAGTTCTTGATTAAAGGCATTCTTAGAAAAGCGAATCTTACCGAGCAGCATGAATTTAGTTTTGAAGGACATCCTAATAATACAACTCGTGAGCATTTACAAACACTTTATAATTTAGGGTTTAGACGTGTGAGTTTTGGCGTTCAGGATTATAATGATACCGTTCAAAAAGCAATTCATCGCGTTCAACCATTTAGTAAAGTTCAGGAAGTTACTTTAGCAGCTAGAGCTATTGGTTATACCTCTGTAGGTCATGATATTATATTTGGATTGCCATTTCAAACCAAAGCCCATGTCGCCAAAACCATAGAGTTGACTAAGACTTTAATGCCAGATCGTATTGCTTTTTATAGTTATGCTCATGTGCCATGGTTAAAAGGTAATGGCCAACGTGGATATAAAGATGAAGATGTGCCTACAGGAATTTTAAAACGTGAACAGTATGAATTAGGTAAAGCAATGTTGAGTGAAGCAGGGTATGTCGAGATTGGAATGGATCATTTTGCGCTCCAAACGGATTCGCTATACCATGCGATGCAAAACAATACCTTACACAGAAATTTTATGGGTTATACCGCATCCAAAACACAAGCCATGATTGGTTTAGGGGTGTCATCTATTAGTGATAGCTGGTACGGATTTGGGCAAAATGTGAAAGGTATAGAAGAATACTATCATTTGGTAAATCAAGGGATTATTCCAGTGTATAGAGGTCATATTCTAAACACTGAAGACCTTATTGTAAGACAACATATCCTGAATTTAATGTGTCATTTTGAAACGTTCTGGAGTGACACTTCACTAAAAATAGATCAACTTAAAGATATTGTCTTTCATTTGAGAGAAATGGAAGCCGATGGATTAGTTGAATTTTACAAAGAGGGATTGAAGGTTACAGAAAAAGGTCACCCCTTTGTTCGTAATGTCTGTATGGCATTTGATGTGTTGTTACAACGTAAACAACCGAGTACAAGATTATTTTCAATGACCATTTAATTCGTATATAATGTCTGAAATAGTTTTGATACTTAGTCAAAACTTGTATTTTTAACAGACTTAACCAAAAAAATCCAAAAAATTATGAAAAAGATAATTGTACCTATAGATTTTTCAGAATACTCTGAGTATGCTCTGGAAACTGCAGCCATTCTAGCAAAACGAAACAACGCAGAATTACTCGTCCTACATATGTTAGAAATTGATAAAGGCCGTGTCACAGACTCTAATAATGAGTTGAATGAAAAAATGGTGTTTTTCTTAAAACTCGCAGAACGGAAGTTTGATGAGTTTTTATCAAAAGACTATTTGGAAGGTGTTGATGTAACCCCAATAGTTAAGCATTTTAAAGTGTTTAGCGAAGTTGCAGAAGTCGCAGATGAGCATGCAGCCGATATGATTGTTATGGGATCGCATGGATCAAGCGGACTCTCTGAGATTTTTGTAGGTTCAAATACTGAAAAAGTGGTACGTCATTCTGAGTTACCCGTATTAGTAGTGAAGCAAAAACCAACTAAATTAGAGTTTAATACTGTAGCCTTTGCGAGTGACTTTTCTAAAGAAATGGTAGAGCCCTATTTAAAAGCACGCCAGTTATTTGATAATCTAAAATTAATACATGTCAATGTTCCTGGAGAAGGCTTTAGAAGTTCTTCGGAAATTGATGCGACAGTCGCAGACTTTTTAAAAACGGCTAATGGAAATTTAGATAAAATAAATGATATACATTATATCGCAGATTATAGCATAGAGAAAGGAATTCTAAATGCAGCAAATTTAATAGGAGCAGATCTTATTGCCGTTCCAACACACGGAAGAAAGGGGCTTGCACATTTCTTTGCAGGTAGTGTCTCTGAAGATGTTGCTAATCATTCAACTCTTCCGGTAATTACTTTTAAAATTTAAATCACTAGCACATAAAACAAAAAAGCTTGAGCGGTATGCCCAAGCTTTTTTGTTTTATATGCTACTTTGAATTAATTAGACTCTTCTGCTTCAATTTCGGTAGAAGGTGTTTCACCATCAATTGGTGCATTTTCATTTTTCAAATGCACATCTAGGAATTTTAATATTCGACTGTAGGCTTCAATTTGATTTTCTTTCTTTACAAAACCATGACCTTCATCTTCAAATAAGACATAATCTACAGGAACATTATTTTTTTTAACCCCAGCCACAATTTCATCAGATTCTACTTGCAATACTCTTGGGTCCTGAGCACCTTGCAGTACAATTAAAGGCTTAGTCACCTTTTCTGTATGGAACAATGGTGAAATACGTCTTAAACGTGTTGAATCTGCCGAATAAGGATCACCCAATTCTAAATAGAGCGATTCTCTAAACGATTCCCAATAAGGTGGAATACTTTTTAAGGTACGAAGCCAATTGGTAACTCCAAATAGATTTACACCTACATCAAATTCTTCTGGTGTATAGGTTAAAGCTGCCATAGTCATATAACCACCATAAGAGCCACCAATAATACCTATTTTCTCACCATTTATTTCATTTTGACGAGCCAACCAGTTTTTGCCTTCAACACAATCTTGTAGGTCTTTTTCACCGTGGTTTTTGTCATCCATCTGATAGAATGTTTTACCATAGCCGCTACTTCCACGATTGTTTACTGCTAAAACCGCATAACCATGATTTACCATATATTGAATTAACGGATTAAAACCTTGACGTGATTGTCCACCTGGACCACCATGCACCCAAACCATAGCTGGAACTTTATTCGCTTCGGAAGCTTGCTTTGGCAAGTAATATATAGCAGGTATTACAGTGCCATCAAAAGATTTAAAACGGATCACTTTTGCTGTTACTAAATCATCACTATTAATATCGTCATTAAGTACGTTGGTGAGCTTATGCTGTGCTTTGGTTATGAAATTATACGTGTATAAATCTGAAGGTGAATTAGAGCCTCCTACATACATACGCATCCAGGTCTCGTCTTCACTAAAACCAACACTTGTAATACTCTTATCACCAAAATCGGGTAATTCAATTGGCGTCATTGTTTCGGTCTCTAATACTTCAATAACATTTTTTCCATCGTCATTAACATATACAACCATATAGCTATCATTGGCTGTGAAACCAGCACCATTAACATCCCATGAGCGTTCCACAATCTTTGTTTTTGTTTTGGTATCAAGATTGTATGCCATTAAATAAGAAAATTCACTACCATCATCAGTGGTATAGTAAAACATCGCATTATCATTAGAAAAATCCTGAGCAGAATTAGCGCTTTGATTGGAATTGATCTTTATCATATCATTTCCAGCAACATCATAAAGAAATAAATCACTATCATTAGTGTTTAGATTTTTTGATAGTGCAAAAAAGTTTTCATCATCACTCATACCTCCAAAATCTAGTCCGTCGTTATTTTGGTAGAGCATTTCAGACGTATAATCTGAGATGGACATTTTATAAACGTCAAAATATCTTGGATCGCGTTTGTTTGAACCAAAATATAAACTTTGCTTGTCTTTAGACCAACCGTAAAATGAAGATTTAGCTCCAACTTCAGGCGTAATATCCTTGATACTACCGTCCAATTCTCTAACAAATAAATGGTCAATTTCGTCACCGTTTCCATCGGCATTTAATAACATTCTGTTGTCATTTGGAAAGTAAGAGCTTGCGAATATGGAAGTGCTATCCGATTGTGTGATTGCAGTCATTTCTCCTCCCATTGCAGGAATAGTATAGACGTTATAAATACCAGAGCGGTTACTCGATACTAATAAATTACTATTATCAGCAGAGAAGCTTCCACCACCAACAGATTCGTTGTCCATAAACTGCTCTATAGTATACTGTTGAATCTCTCTTTCTGCCATTGCGTTATCCTTGGTGTCTTTTTTACAAGAAACCATTAGAATGGCGATGCATAATCCTAAAAGTTTTGTTTTCATATTGATTGTTTTAGTGTGTTGTTAATCTAATTTAAACGTCTTTACCTCTTTAAATGGATTTGGTTGTAACTGCTCCATTTTTGAACGGTATGGTACCCAAGCATCCTGAAAGAAGGTATTGGTTTCACTAAGTATGTTTTCTAAGGCCTCCCGAGCATTTTTAATGAGCGTCGTTTCGGTTGAGGTAATTCCATTTTGTCGCGATCCAACATAACTTCTAGCTAAGCCTAAGCGTTGCATAACAGTGACCTCAGGATTTCTGGTGATACCTTGTCGCTTATCTTCTTTCCCTAGGAATTTGTCTACGATACTATCAATTTGCTTTACAATCTCCTTAGAGGCTTTAATATTTTCTTTGTACGTTATCTTATCCAGTTTTTGAAGTAGGGACTGGTAGTCTTTTGCAATAGTTTTACTTTCTATCAATTGTTTTACGGCATCGGCTGAAGTTTGTTGCATGTTCTCTAGACCTTTGTATGCATCATACACTTGATTGATATTGGCAAGTGACACTTTTACTCGAGGGTCTAGTTCAACTTTAATCATCGCTTCTGAAGTTTGATCTCCATAACTCATAATGGCTTTGTAAGTTCCGGGTTTTACCGAAACCCCTCCTGGTTCTCTTGTACGTTTTCTGATGCGTTTTGATGGATAGTCTACACCTGCTTCATCCATAAACCAACTCCATTTGTAAAGTCCTGTAGAATCTGGAGTTTTACGCTTTAAGCTGCGAATTAGGCGGTCGCCATCATAAATTTTGAAATGAATAGAGTCCCATTTCACTTTGTTTTCTTTGTCATCAGGAGCAGCATCTTCTGAGTCCTCTTTCTTGTCTTCGGTAACTTTAGGCTTGTCAACTACTTTAATAAAATAAGAGAATTGTGCACCATAGCCTCTGTTTTCACCGTGATACATGGCATCAGCCCCAAAACGGCTTCCTGTTGGTTGCTGGTATGCCGCTTGATATGCTGTTGGAGGATCAAATAATTCTAATTTTTGATTGATCACTTGTTTATTTTTAGCTAATGTTCTTAGCGGACGAATATCGTCCAAGACCCAAGCAGCACGCCCAAAAGTCCCAATAATTAAATCATGCTCTCTTGGGTGAATAACAAGATCTTTTACAGATACGGTAGGGAAACCCTTAGTCCATTTCGACCAGGTGTTTCCAGCATTGAAGGAGATATAAAGTCCGTCATCAGTACCTAAAAAGAGTAAGTTTGATTCTACTGGATCTTCTATTATCGAAAGCGTATAACTCGCTACGTCATTTCCATCTACTATACGTTCCCATGTTTTACCATAATCTTTTGTACGATAGGCATAAGGTGTGTAATTGAAACGTCTATAATCGTTAGCGATTAATAGTGCTTCTCCTTTGTTTTTATTTGATGCTTTAATTTGAGCAACCCAACTTCCTGCGGGTAAACCTTTAATGTTTTTGGTCACGTCATTCCATGAATCGCCACCATTTGTGGTATAATGTACTTTTCCGTCGTCTGTACCAACCCATAGCATATTCCGTTCAAGAGGAGAAGGCTCGATGACTAAAATTGTGGTATGATTCTCGGCTCCTGTGGCATCCATGGTTAAACCACCACTTTCCGATTGTTTTTGTTTTTCTGGATCGTTTGTAGTGAGATCTGGCGAAATGACACTCCAAGTATCACCTTTATTGGTAGATTTATGTACAAACTGACTTCCGAAGTACAATGTACTCGTATCAAAAGGGTCAATATTGATAGCAGCATTCCAATTGAAGCGTAAGTTCACATTAGGATCAGGATGTGTTGGTCTTACGGAATAGTTATTTCCAGTTTGCCAATCATAGCGACTCACATACCCTTGCTGACTCATTGACCAGCCATATCTTGAATTGTCTGGATCTGGAACCACATCGAATCCGTCACCAAAACTAATTTCCTGCCAATAGCTATTGCGAATACCTTGATCTCTCCATACATAAGCTGGACCTCTCCAAGATCCATTATCTTGCATTCCTCCGTACACATTATATGGGATTTCATTATCAACATTGATGTGATAGAATTGTGCGACAGGAAGGTTACCAATGAAACGCCATGATTTTCCGCCATCTTTTGTGATATTCATACCACCATCATTACCATCAATCATAAAACTGCCATCTTCAGGATGAATCCACCAAGCGTGATGATCGGGATGCACGCCGTTACTCACCCCATAGGCAGGCATGAGTTGTGTGAAATTTTTACCGCCATCTTCAGATACATTGATATAAGTAAATACGGAGTAGACGCGATTTTCATTTTGAGGATCGACATAAATTTCAGAATAATAGAAAGGTCGATTACCGATATCACTTTTATTATTGATCATTGACCAGCTAAACCCACCGTCTTCACTTTTGTAGAGTGCATTTTTCTTTGCTTCAACAAGTGCATAAACTATATTTGGTTTGTTAGGTGCAATAGCGACGCCTATACGACCGAGGTTTCCTTTTGGAAAACCTTCTTTCTCTGTGATTTTTTTCCAGGTGTTTCCGCCGTCATGGGTAATATGTAAACCAGAACCCTCACCGCCAGAATTAAAAAACCAAGGATCGCGTTTATGTTCCCACATGGCAGCAATTAGCTTATTGGGGTTTGAAGGATCCATCACCAAATCGGATGCACCTGTTTTATTGTTTGCAAATAAGATTTTATTCCATGTTTTACCGCCATCTGTCGTTTTAAAAACGCCACGCTCAGGATGTTCTCCCCAAGGAGACCCTATTGCCGCTACATAAACAACATCTGGATTGGTAGGATCTATTATGACACGATGAATATGACGTGTTTTTTCTAATCCCATAGCTTTCCAGCTTTTTCCACCATCTAATGATTTGAAAATGCCGTAACCACCATTCAAACTATTTCTTGGGTTGCCTTCACCTGTACCTACCCAAATAACACTAGGATTTGATTGCTGAATGGCTACTGCTCCAATGGAAGCTGTGACTTGATTATCAAAGATAGGGGTCCAAGTAATACCTCCTGATTCACTTTTCCATAAACCTCCAGAAGCTGTTCCAACATACATGATATCAGGATTGGAATGAACAGCATCAATTGATGTAACGCGTCCAGACATACCTCCTGGGCCAATATTTCGTGGCGTCATGTTTTTTAATAAATCAGGAGAAATATCTTGAGCAACGAGAGAGAGGGATGCCATAAAAAGCATCAAAAGCATACATTTTTTCATAGTGGTTTGGTTTAGTTGCTTTAAAGATAAGGAAAAGTTGCACTGTTGCTATATTACGAACTCAACTTAGAAAAGATTTAACACAATGGCAGTAATAAAAGAGTATAATTTTAAATAGGATAAAATTGTCCGAAATATGATAATTATCATATGAATTCTACTATTGAGTGACTAATATTGTAAAATAAACTAAATCAAAATGAAACAAACACTAAAACTAATGACTGTATTATTTGTAACACTGCTGTTAAGTTGTGGGGGCAAAGAAGAAAAGAAAAAAGAACCTATTTCTTATGGGAAAAAAGAGGCAGTTGTTAAAAAGGAAACGCCTAAAGAGACGACTATAAAAGCATCTCAAAGAGTTGACTTAGCCAATAAAGGTGTTGGTCCAATTACATCTTTGACTTTAGATGAAGAAATAGATCAAAACATGGTAGCTGAAGGTGCAGAAGTATTTAAAAAAATGTGCACTGCTTGCCATAGACCAGACAAAAAATTTATTGGTCCACCACCTACAGATATTTTTGATCGTAGATCACCAGAATGGGTCATGAATATGATTTTAAACCCTGAGGAAATGGTTAAAAATGATCCCTTAGCAAGAGAATTATTAATTGAGTTTAATGGTTCGCCAATGGCTAATCAAAACCTAACGGAACAAGAGGCTAGATCAGTATTAGAATATTTCAGAACACTTTAACACTATAACACGATATTATGAAAACAACCAAAAAACTATGTCTTGTTTTTGCAGTGATAGCTATAATGCTCTCATGTAAAAATGAAGACAAAGAAGCTTCAATGGACTCAACAGTTTCAGAGACTGAAACCACATCAAATAAAAAAGCAGGACAAGCTTTTATTAAAGATGATAAAAGCACAACTGTTCTAAGTATTGCAATTGGTTCTAAAGATCATACTACATTGGTTGCAGCTGTAAAAGCCGCAGATCTTGAAAATGTTTTAGTTAATGCAGGACCTTTAATGGTCTTTGCGCCAACTAATGAGGCTTTTGCTGCCTTACCTGAGGGAACAGTTGAAAATTTACTGAAACCCGAGAATAAAGATGCCTTAGCTAATATCTTGAAGTATCATGTAACTCCAGGTAATTACTCTAAAGACTTTTTAAAGAAATTTAAAAAACTTGGACAAGCCAATAATCAATATGTTAAAATCGAGGTAATTAATGGAGAACCTATGATTGGCGGTGCAAAAATATTGGGGAGCGTAAAAGCAGGAAATGGAATTGTGCATGTTATTGATAAAGTACTATTGCCGCCAACTGAAGATTAAAAACACTAATTAAATTTATAAGAATATGAAGAATATATTAAAAATAACTATTGCGCTTGTATTTGTATATGCTGCATTTACGAGCTGTAATGATTCAAAAACATCAGAGAGTAATTCTGGAGCACTTTCGAGTAATGCTGCTGAAAAAGTATACGTTGCGCCCGGAGAGCATGATGAATTTTATGCGTTTATCTCTGGAGGTTATAGTGGTAATTTAACTGTTTATGGATTACCATCAGGAAGAATGTTTAAAGAGATTCCTGTATTCTCACAGTTTCCAACTTCTGGATATGGTTATTCCGAAGAGACAAAACCAATGCTGAATACGTCTCACGGATTTATTCCTTGGGGAGATTCTCACCACCCAGACATTTCCCAAACTAATGGGGAAATTGATGGACGTTTTATCTTTATAAATGAAAACAACACACCAAGAATTGCGAAGATCGACTTGAAAACTTTTGAAACTACAGAAATTATTGAAGTACCTAACAGTGCAGGTAATCACAGTTCATCATTTGTAACAGAAAACACAGAGTACGTTGTTGCAGGTACACGTTTTTCTGTACCAATTCCGCAACGCGATATGCCAATTAAAGATTACAAAGGTAATTTTCAAGGAGCTTTATCTTTTATTAGTGTTGCACCAGAAACTGGAGCTATGGAAATAAAATTTCAAGTGCTCATGCCAGGTTTTAACTACGATTTAGCGCATCCAGGGCGTGGTGCTTCTCATGGTTGGTTCTTCTTTTCTACCTATAATACTGAAGAAGCAAGTACGCTTCTAGAGGTTAACGCATCACAGAATGATAAAGATTTTATCGCAGCTATAAACTGGAAAAAAATTGAAGCATATGTAAATAATGGTGGTGGTAAAATGATGCCAGCTAATTATGCGCATAACGTTTATGATGAGGATACACATACGGCCACATCTACTATGATAAAAGAAGTACGTGTTGTTAATCCGTCAGAAGTTCCTGGAGCAGTATATTTCTTACCAACACCTAAATCACCACATGGTTGTGATGTAGATCCTTCTGGAGAATATATTGTTGGTAACGGAAAATTATCTGCAAACTTAACTGTACATTCATTTACAAGAATGATAGATGCTATTGACAATGAAAAATTTGCAGGAGATGCTTATGGTATTCCAATCTTAAATTTTGAAGATGTATTAGCTGGTGTCGTTGAACAAGCTGGATTAGGACCACTGCATACAGAATTTGACGGTAAAGGGAATGCTTATACGACCTTCTTTATTTCGTCTGAAGTTGTAAAATGGAAACTAGGCACATGGGAAGTATTAGACAGACAATCTACGTTTTATTCTGTAGGCCACTTAACCATTCCCGGAGGAAACTCTGGAAAACCTCAAGGTAAGTATATGTTTGCGATGAATAAAATTACGAAAGATCGTTACTTACCAACAGGTCCTGAGTTAGAGCATAGTGCTCAATTGTATGATATATCTGGAGATAAAATGGAATTACTTTTAGACTTTCCAACGCATGGAGAGCCTCACTATGCTGCCGCTATGCGCGCGGATATTATTAAAGAACGTTCTCAGAAAATCTACAGTTTAGAAGAAAACAAGCATCCTTATGCTGCTAAATCTGATGATGATACCAAGGTGGTAAGAAATGGTAATGAAGTTCATATATACATGACTACCATTAGAAGTCATTTCTCACCAGATAATATTGAAGGTGTGAAGGTTGGAGATAAAGTATATTTTCATATCACAAACTTGGAGCAAGATTTTGATGTACCACATGGTTTTGCGATGATAGGCCAAAATACCTCAGAGATATTAATTATGCCAGGGCAAACAAAGACATCTGTCTGGGAACCTAAACAAGTTGGAGTATGGCCATTCTATTGTACAGATTTCTGTTCTGCATTGCATCAAGAAATGCAAGGTTATGTGAGAGTCTCTGCAGCAAATGCTAATACGCCATTAAAATGGTCTCTTGGAGAAGATATTGAGTAAAGAATTTAGGGAAATTTTGTTTTAGTGTTTATTTTCCTATATCAAAGGCGAGAGTAATTTTATCGCTCTCGCCTTTTTATTAAAACACTATAAAAATCACTAAATATTTTACGATGAAAAAGTCGAACATCATCATGTTGCTTGCAACCATTCTACCCTTAGGTTTATTTTTATTTCCGCTGTGGAAGATTACATTAGAAGCACCGCAATATCCTACGCCTTTAGGTATGTATATTCATATTAATGACTTTTCTGATGCCAATCCGCATGATATCAAAAATATCAACCTCATGAACCACTATGTTGGTATGAAGTATATTCCTGATGCCATTCCTGAGTTTAAAATCTTTCCAGCAGGTATTCTAATTACCAGTTTTTTAGGTTTATTAATTGCTTGGAAAGGAAACTACAAATGGTTTTTAGGATGGTTTATTATAATGATTGTTTTAAGCTCTGCTGGGATGTATGACTTTTATTTGTGGGAACACGATTATGGTCATAATCTCGATCCAAAGGCCATTATGAAATTTACCAATCCTGATGGGACACAAATGGGATTTCAGCCACCACTTTTTGGCAGTCGGGATATTCTGAATTTTAGGGCACACTCTTACCCACAACTAGGTGCTTTATTTTTAGCTTTGGGTATTGCAACCTCATTTATTGCTTTTTTTGTAGGTAAAAAACAACACCAAAAATCATTGACTATGTAAATACGATCAAAACACTAAAACACTAAACATCATGCAAACACTAAAACACTATTCTATCATTGCATTGCTGTGCCTATTTTTCAGCTGTAATGTGTCACCAAAACCCATAGATTATGGTAGCGATGGTTGTCATTTCTGCAAAATGACCATTGTTGATAAAATTCATGCAGCAGAGGTAGTTACAAAAAAAGGAAAGGTCTATAAGTTTGATGCGACCGAATGTATGGTCAATTTTTTAGATGAATTTGACACCTCTGAAATCGCATTGTATTTATCAAATAACTACTCAGAGCCCGAAGCTCTTATTGATGCGACTCAAGCCACATTTTTAATAAGTGAAAACATTCCCAGTCCGATGGGTGCCTATTTATCAGCATTTGAAAATCTATCTGACGCCAAAGCAACGCAAGCAGAAAAGGGAGGAACAATATACACTTGGGATGAATTATTAACACATTTAAACCGATAATCATGACCTACGAAATTAATGACCTTATTAATTTAACGCCTTATGACGGATTAAACGCTGGAAAAATACTGGATATTAATGCTAAGGAAATTCTTCAGATAAGTTTAGAAAAGAATGCCGTTTTTCCGAAGCATACCTCTCCGACAGATGCTCAATTACTGGTACTCGAAGGTGCAATCACTTTTTTTATTGATGGGTTAGAATATCAACTCACCAAGCATCAGTTATTTGGTTTTCCGAAGGATACTGCCCATTGGGTTGAAGCAAGTGAAAACTCAAAATTTCTAATTATACGATAAGTATGAATAAGACGATAACGGCTTTTTTTATAGGGTGTTTAATGTCATTAATTGCATGCGCACAAACTATCGAAGTCTGTACAACTTGCCCGATTACGACATTAAAGAACGCCATTAGCCAAGCTAAAGATTTTGATACTATCGTAATAGAAAAGGGGACGTACAAGGCGTATAATATTTTGGTTGATAAACCATTGACTATAATTGGTAAAGATTATCCAGTGATTGATGGTGAATTAAAGGGTGAGATAATTACTATAGTTTCAGATAATGTCACTGTTGACGGTCTGTTTATTATCAATGTCGGCACGAGTTATACTCAAGACTACGCTGCGATTCGCGTCAAGAAAAGTAAAAATTTCGTCATTAAAAATTTAGTACTCGAAAAGTTGTTCTTCGGAATTTATATAGAAAAGTCTCATCACGGAAAAGTATATCACAATAAGATTGTTGGTGATGCAGTTGAGGAACACAACTCCGGAAATGGGATCCAATTGTGGTATAGTCATCACATTGAAATCGAACATAATTATATTGAGCATGTTCGTGATGGAATTTATTTAGAATTTTCTGATGATTGTATCATTAAAAACAATGTGAGTGCTTTAAATATTAGATATGGTTTGCATTTTATGTTTTCAAACGACGATGTTTATGAGGATAATACCTTTGAAAATAATGGAGCAGGCGTCGCTGTTATGTTTTCCAAAAAAATAAAAATGCTCAATAATACCTTTAGAGAGAATTGGGGAACCGCATCTTACGGCATGCTTTTAAAAGAAATTAACGATGCTGAAATTATTGGTAATACCTTTGAGCAAAATACCATCGGAATTAATATAGAAGGCACAAATCGAGTCATCTACAAAAACAACAATTTTAAAAATAATGGATGGGCTTTGAAAGTCCGTGGTGCCTGTTACGCCAATCAGTTTATTGAGAATAACTTTTTGTACAATTCTTTTGATATTGCTTACAATAGTAAAGTAAACGATAATATTTTCGATCGAAATTTTTGGAGCAATTATACAGGTTATGACCTCGATAAAGATGGTGTAGGAGATATTCCATACAGACCAGTAAAATTGTTTTCTTATGTTGTAAATCGCACGCCAGAAACCATTATTTTATTGCGCAGTTTATTTATAGATATTATCGATTTTTCTGAAAAAGTATCTCCAGTGTTCACGCCAGATAATCTTTTAGATCATCATCCATTAACAAAAAAAGTGACATGGTAAGCATTCAAAATTTACATAAAAAATTTGGAAAGAATCAGGTGTTGAGCGGTTTGGACTTGACGATTGACGAAGGTGGGATTTTTGCTGTACTCGGCCCGAACGGCTCAGGAAAAACAACCTTAATTAAAGCTATTCTTGGGATGGTCATTCCTAACAAAGGACAGATTACTGTCTTTGGTGAGGACGTGAAGAAAAATTCAGAGTACAGACATAAAATTGACTATTTACCACAAATAGCAAATTTCCCGAGTAATTTAAAAGTTAAAGAATTGATTAAAATGATCAAGGATTTGCGTCAGTTTACTGATGAAGATCAACATTTGATTGAACTCTTTAAATTAAAGCCATTTTTAGATAAAAAGCTAGGGAATCTCTCAGGAGGAACGAAGCAAAAAGTGAATATTGTTCTCACCTTTATGTTTGATAGCCCTTTAATTATTTTAGATGAGCCTACTACTGGATTGGATCCAATTTCTCTCATCCGATTAAAGGATTTAATACAAGTTGAAAAAGCTAAAGGAAAGACAATCCTAATTACATCGCACATTATGAGTTTTGTTGAGGAAGTTTCAGATGAAATTGTGTTTTTGCTAGAAGGCAACATCTACTTTAAAGGCTCTATTTCAGAATTAAAAACCAAGACCAAGCAGCCTGATTTTGAACATGCAATTGCGTCTATATTAACTGAAAACCATGCTTAAAATATTAAAATATAGTTTTTTCGATTTGATGCGTAGCCGTTGGAGTTACGTCTATTTTGCTTTCTATTTGCTCTTAGGTGTGGTCCTCTTATTTTTAAATAATGATTTGTCAAAAGCGGTGATTACCTTAATGAATGTCATCATTGTTTTAGTGCCGTTAATAGGAACCATTTTTGGAGTGATGTACTATTATAATTCTAAAGAATTTACTGAGCTTTTATTGGCACAGCCTTTAAAGCGTTCATCCATATTTTTAGGACAATATTTGGGTGTAGCCTTATCCTTATCGATGAGTTTAATTCTCGGATTGGGAATTCCGTTTGTATTCTATGGTTTGTTTGAGAGTAGTGCGATTTGGGATTTTTCTTTACTGTTGGTCACTGGAACGTTTTTATCCTTAATTTTTACAGCTTTAGCCTTTAATATCGCCTTGTCTAATGAAAATAAAATTAAAGGTTTTGGTTATGCGATATTGCTTTGGTTATTTTTAGCCATCATTTATGACGGTTTGTTTTTAATGACCTTGATTATGTTTGAAGACTATCCGCTAGATAAAGTATCGCTTTTTGGTACCATGCTAAATCCTATAGATTTGTCAAGAACACTTATACTTTTGAAACTTGATATTTCTGCATTATTAGGCTATACTGGAGCTATTTTTAAGCAATTCTTCGGAACTAGTTTCGGACTCATGGTTTCATTAGCAATGCTTTCGGTTTGGGTGATTTTGCCCGTATTTCGGATTGTATTTAAATCGAAAAAGAAAGATTTTTAATTCATTATTTTTATCATCATGAAAAGACTATTAACAGCAGCAATTCTACTCATAATTTTAGGAGTAGGCTGCAAGAATGAAGAGAAAAAGACGAGCTCAGAATCTGTTTCTAGTTCTGAACATATAGCAGTTTTAGATACCTTACAACTCAAGTTGGATAATGGTAAAAAATGGGTTGCAAACATAGAAACCCATGAAGGTGTTCAGAAGATGGATTCTATTATTTCAGTATTTAAAAAAAGAAAGTCGTCCGACTATAAAGCGCTTGGAGATGATTTAGCTAAGCAAACGAGTTATGTGATTCAAAACTGTTCAATGAAAGGGGAACCACATGATCAATTACATATTGTTTTAGTACCTATGTTAGATGAGATTTCAATATTAAGGGAACAAACAGATCGTACAACTTCTGAGGCTGCTTTACATCAATTGGAGCAATTAATCGAAGCATATTTTAAATATTTTAAAGTGTAATTCCTATTATTCTAGAGTTGACAGCGCGATTTCAATCATCGTGTTGAATGTAGATTCGCGTTCATCTGCCGAAGTGGCTTCTTTTGTCACTAAGGAATCTGAAACTGTAAGTATAGAAAGCGCACTCACATTGTGTTTTGCAGCGATGGTATAAATGCCAGCGGTTTCCATTTCTACGCAGAGCACGCCAAATTCTGCCCATTTTTTGTACGAATTAAAATCATCCTCATAAAACTCATCTGAAGATAATACATTCCCTGCTTTAATAGGAATGTTATGTTTTTTAGTATATTGTGCTGCCTTCATAAACAAATCGAAATCTGCAGTAGGTGCATAATCGGCATTTATAAATCGCGAATTATTAATTCCGGAAGTTGAAGATGCAGCCATGGCAATAACGATATCTCTAATTTTTACGTATTTCTGATAGGATCCTGTAGAGCCAACGCGTATTAAGTTTTTTACGCCGTATTCATTAATAAGTTCATGACAATAGATTAAAGTAGACGGAATGCCCATTCCTGTGCCTTGTACAGAGACAGGTTTGCCCTTATACGTGCCTGTGTAGCCTAACATGCCACGAACATCATTGTAGAGCTTTGGCTCATCAAAGAACGTCTCGGCTATCCATTTTGCTCGCATTGGATCTCCAGGCAATAATACGGTTTCTGCAATGTCTCCTTTTTTGGCTTCTATATGAATACTCATAAGTGTGAAATTCTATTTATCGATTTTATTGTTTTTGATCTTTAATCTTTAAAAAAGCATTTCCTTTTTTTAAGTTTAAAGCTAACTCTTCCAAATTGGTATGCACTAGCATGTTTTCTAAATCATTTCGTATGGACTTGAATTTGTCATGTACTGGACAGGGATGATTTTCATCACACTCTTCTAGACCTAATCCACAGCCTACATATATTTTATCACCATCAATGGCTTTGACAATTTGAGAGAGTCTTATTTGTGAGATATCTCTCTTATCTATTTCAAAACCACCATAAGCACCTTTCACCGATTTAATAACTTTGTGCTTAACCAAGGCTTGTAATATTTTAGCAGTAAAGGCTTGTGGTGAATTTATGCCTTCTGAAATGTCTTTCAAACTAATTCTTTTGCCTTCATACGAGTTTTTAGCAATACATATGGATGCTCTAATACCGTATTCGCAAGCTTTTGAAAACATAAATATTTCTTTTTTGACAAATATCTAAAAATTAATAAAATAGCATAACATTGTCATATATAAAATAACAACTCATTAAACAACATTTCACAATGTGAGTCTTAATGAGTTATTATTCTTCGTATGACTATAATTTAAAAGTGTCTCAGTAAATAATTGATGAGATCTGTGGTTGTCACAATACCAACCAGCTGAGCATTATCTACTACAGGTAACGCGTGAAATTCTTTTTTAGAAAGAATTTCAGCGACCTCTTTTATAGTGGTATCAGAATCGACACTAATTAAGTTTTTAGCCATAACTTGCTCGATAGTGAACATGTTATAAACGATAGTGTCCACTTCCTCATCAAGCTCATCAACAGCATCTGCAAAACTTATCCTAAGTAAATCTGTGTAACTTAGCATGCCCAAAATCTTATTCCCATCAACAACGGGAATATGGCGGATTTTATTTTTCTTAAATAGTGCTTCTGCAGTATCTAAATTATCATTTTTATTTAGGGTAATGACCTCAGTCGTCATTATTGTTGAAACAGGCATATTTTTTTTCATAATCTTCAGTATTTAAGTGACAATTAAAGTTACCATTACCTTTGCTTAAATAATATGATAAATATCATTTAACTAGGATTAAGTTCTTAAACAAAAGACTCACATTTCTCTTTAGCGATTGATTCACATAATAATAGCGTGTCTTTCACATCAGTCATTGTAGTACGTGGATTAATTAAACACATGCGCAATACCACTTGATTCTGAATAACAGTCGTAACTAGCAAGGCTTCTCTTGATCGCATGACCTGTTTGGATATATGTTGGTTTAAGTTATCTAATGATTTTTCAGTTAGTGAAACGCCGATTGGATGATATCTAAAATTTATAACGGCCAACGTTGCTGGAGAGAGCACTTCCCAATTTGAACTCTGTCTTAAGAAGTTCTCAACCTCTTCAGCGAGATCGATAGAATAACTCACAGCTTGCTTAAACGCATTAAGTCCGAAGGTCTTTAATGACATATAAAATTTTAGTGCTCTAAAACGTCTGGTGAGTTGAATGCCATGGTCATAAAAATTAATTTCAGAGGTATTGCCTTCAATATCTCTTAAATATTCAGGTTTTTCGCTAAATGTTTTACTCAACCATTTATGATTTTTGACTAAAAGGCAACCCATTTCATAGGGTTGAAATAACCATTTATGAGGATCAATAGTGAGCGAATCTGCTTTCTCTATACCTTTTAATAATTGTTTTCCTTTTTCAGCTAATATAGCTGCGCCTCCGTAAGCACCGTCAACATGAAACCATAGTTTCTCAGATTTGCAAATTTTTGAAATTTCGTTTAATGGATCAACAGTTCCTGTATTTGTAGTTCCAGCAGAAGCAATGATACAAAAGGGTTGTAAGCCTTCAAGTCTGTCTTTTGCAATGGCATTTTTCAATTTATTGATAGCGATTTTATATTCGAGATCGGTAGGTATAATCCGAACTTGTTCTTTTTTAAATCCCAATACTCTAATGGCTTTAATATTAGAAGAGTGGGTTTGATCTGATAAATAAATGATAGCCTTTGAAAAGTCATCACCACAACATTGTCGTCTTGCTGTAACTAGTGCTGTGAGGTTTGCCATAGAACCACCACTAGTGAAAATTCCACCGCCTTTTTTAGTTGGAAATTTAAACAGTTTTAGGAGCCAGTCAATAGTGACAATTTCTAGTTCTGCTGCTGCAGGAGAGGCTACCCATCCGCCAGAAAACACATTGAATCCAGTAGCTAAAGTATCGGCCATTACACTCACATAATTACTCGGGCCAGGTACAAAAGAAAATGACTTAGGATGCGATACAATATTACTATTTGGTAGCACTTCTTTGATAATAAATTCTAAAACATCTTGAAATGGCGTTGGATTTTCTGGAACATTGGTGCTAAAAAGAGAATCCATTTCTTGTCTTGTAGCTGTTGCGACAGGCTTTTTTAAGTGTTCAGTTTCAAAATGGGCAACAATGGTATCAATAACCTGATAGCCCAACTGCTTCATGTCATCTTTATTGAGTTGAAGTTTATGTATATCAGTCATGAGTTCGACTTTATTTTTAGTTACAATTTTTATATTTAGGTATATGTATTGACCGTTTCTTAATGGCAATCAATCGCACTGGTTGCCATTTCTACAATAGGAGTAGGAGAGATGTAAGGAATGCCTAATCCTAATCCTCTTAAGATAAATAACGCACCAATAATAATCACAAACACAGGGATGGCTTTTTGGATGCGCTGTTTAACAGTTGCATTTAGAAATTTACCAATATAGATGGCTGTAGTCATCAACGGAATGGTTCCAATCCCAAATAACGCCATATAAAGACTACTTTGAAGCGCGTTTTGAGTGGCTATAGATGCAATAACCGCCATATAGACTAGACCACAAGGAAGAAAACCATTTAAAAATCCGATGGTTAAAAACGTATCAGCAGTCTTCTTTTTTAAAGCCTGCCCTAGAGCCGATTTCACTTTAGAAATTAACCTGTAGATGGGTTTAGAGAAATTATAGGTATTAAATGTTTGTGTGGGTATTAAGACAATAAGAATCATTAATATACCAATGGCTATAGAGAGTTGCTGTTGGATTCCAAAAATATATAAACCTTTACCTACTAAACCAAATACCAAACCTATTAAGCTATAGGCGAGAATTCTTCCGAAATGATAGGTGAATATCTGAAATACTTTTTTTGATGTATGACTTCTATCTACCGGCAGCATAAATGCAATTGGACCGCACATTCCAACACAATGGAAGCTTCCTAGAAGACCAAAAACAAGTGCAGACCAGAGCATAATTTAATAGTTAGTAAATAATTTCCTTTTTGAATAGATATGATTTTCCATTATATTGCCAATCAACTCTTATGTTCCAACGACCATCCAACAAACGTTTGTCAGGTATGAGCAAATTGTGTTTAGACAATGAAATTGTAGTTTCAAAGTCTAATTGTTTGTTAGATGGTCTATATAGGAACACTTTTCCAGTGATTTGATTGAAATCCAGAGTTTCAGGGAACAAAATTTCTAAACCGCTTTCTGAACGTTTCCACGAAATATTTGATGCTAAATCTGTTGCATTATTCTCTTTATCAATATCATTTTGATATTGTAATTCGGCTTTGTAATAATCTTCAGTGACCAAATCAGTATCGTACTTTTTCGATGTATATATATTAACAACGAAATACAAGATGAAGCTAATAAAACCTATAAAAGCTAATACGACTCCTGTTCCCCAATTCAATTTCATAATTTTATTTTTTATGGCATTCCTGCGCAAGGCTCCGGTCAGGCTTTCACTACTCGCTTCCCAATAGCTATTGGGAGAGCTCAAACAGACCGTTCAATCCTTAATGCATGTGCTTTAACTTTATTTATAACTCCTTGGTGCTAAAAAATTCACGGTTGTGGTTTCTATAAGTTCGTCATTATTATACACCTCAATCATGAGTTTGTTTTTGTCACCTTTGAGTTCACTTTTGTCTATTTCTATAAATAAGGTGCCTTCGGCTAATCCTTGTGCTGGAACCTCAAAAACATCTGATGTGGATACCAGTTTAATCTCTCCTTTATACTCACGCAATTTAAAACTCACATTGCGTATGGTATCTGTTGTTTTATTTATCAGCTTATAGGTAAATACGTTACTAATAATAGTTTCTCCTTTATGTTCATATAGTTGACCCGGAAGTCTCAGTACTCTTGCCTCTACATCGTTTCTCAGTAAAAGCATACCAGATAAAACACCTATCAAAATAACTAAAACGGCTGTGTAACCTTTTAGTCTTGGCGTAAATTTAAATTTCTTTTTATTTTCAATATTATCTTCACTTGCATAGCGAATCAAGCCTTTTGGTAGGTCGATACTATCCATAATGTGATCACATTCGTCAATACAAGCGGTACAATTCACACATTCTAATTGTGTTCCATTTCTAATATCGATACCTGTCGGACATACATTAACGCATTGTAAACAATCAATACAGTCACCATGACCAAGCGCTTCTCTGTCTTCATTTTTTCTAAACTTCTTGCGACCGCTTTCACCTTCACCACGTTTATGGTCATAAGCCACAACAATCGATTTATTGTCGAGTAGCACACCTTGTAATCTTCCGTAAGGACAAGCGATAATGCATACTTGTTCTCTAAACCAAGCAAATACGAAATAGAACACTGCCGTAAATATGATGAGAGGTATGAGTGTGCTCGTATGTTTAATAGGGCCCTCTACGATATATCTTATCAGTTTATCACTTCCAATGACATAAGCTAAGAATACATTAGCAATAAGGAAAGAGATTACCAAAAATATAAACCATTTAAAAAGCCGCTTTTTTATTTTTTCAGCATCCCACTTTTGCCTATCTAGCTTTCGCTGTTTATTTCTATCACCATCAATCCAATACTCTATTCTTCGGAAGACCATTTCCATGAATATAGTTTGCGGACAAATCCAGCCGCAGAAAATACGTCCAAAACCTACCGTAAAAAGCGTTACAAAAACAACACCTATTAACATGGATATGACAAATAAATGAAAGTCTTGAGGCCAGAATGGAAAGCCAAAGATATTAAACCGTCGTTCTAAGACATTGAACATTAAAAACTGGTTCCCACCAATTTTAATAAATGGTGCAGCAAATAAAAATGCTAGAAGTCCGTAACTAACGATTTTGCGTTTTTCATAATAATACCCACTAGGTTTTTTTGGATAGACCCAAGCACGTTTACCATCTTCATTGATGGTCCCAATAGAATCTCTAAAAGTTTCGTTTTGGGGCGTTTCCATTATTAATTGTCTTTAATTGAAGTAACTGAATCCGTTTTCACTTCGATAGCCTCAACTGGAATATCCTCTGCGGAAACCTCTTCATTTACCCAAATGTCACCTTCAGCTGCTTTAGGTTCTGCTGGAGTTGTTCCTTGAAATTGTAGAACATAACTCGCCACTTGTGCCATTTCCGAAGGTTTCAAACTTTGCTTCCATGCAATCATACCTTTTCCATCGCGACCACCTTCTGAAATCGTTTTAAATACATTCTTGATGCCACCTCCTGAAATCCAATTTTCATCGGTGAGGTTAGGGCCAATTCCGCCACCACCATCAGATTTATGACATACGACACAGTTGGTTTCAAAAATGGCTTTTCCGGCATTGAGATCACTTGCATCTGCAAGAACAGTTACCGTATTGAAATCGACTAAGTCTTTTGCTGTCTTTTTGTATTCTTCAATATCAAGTTTAGCTTGAGCAATCTCAGCATCTAATTCTTGAAATTGATTGTCACCATTAAAAATGTGAAATCTTGCTAAGTAAACAGCACCAAAAATTATAGACGCATAAAAGCCATATAACCACCATGGCGGTAAATCGTTATCAAGCTCTTTAATACCATCGTAATTATGATCTAAAACAAGATCGTGTTCTTCCTCGATTGGTTTTGTGCCAACAAGCTTTGTATACGTATTATTGATCCAACTTAGAAGCTTAGAAGGCTCATGTTGTTTGGCATCAATTCTAGCTCTAGCGGCTTCATCTAAACTTTGGTATAGTACATTATTAATTGCACTAACAATAGCTTCAATAGCTACAAGAATTAAAAACACAAGTACTAAAAATAATCCTACTAAAGGTTCAGCTATAAATGCAGGTTCGTCACCAGAATCTATAACGTATTCTGTAAGTCCGAAAATGATAAAGAATACAATAGGTATTCTTATCCATGAAGGTATATTTCTCATAATTCTGATGGATTTTGGTTGTCTAACGGAATATTACTCACTGTAGTGATGTAGTCTTTTTTTGCAGTAATTACCCACCAAAATAAGATGACGAAAAAACTGAAAAATATAATAAGGGAAATCAAAGGATAGATTTCTATTCCTGTGATGCTTTCCATGTGATTTTTAACGAATTTTAGCATGATTAATTAGTTTTGAATTGTTGTAACTTCTTGATCTTTTACTTTAATATCTGTACCAAGACGTTGTAAATATGCTATGATAGCTACAATCTCTCTATTTCGCATTTCAATAAATGCTTCACCTCCAGCTTTTTTATCTGCTTCATAAGATTTAGCAAAATCTGGATCTGTGTATAGGTTCTTTTCTATTTGAGTTCCTTGGTCACTCATAGATTGTTGTGCGTTAGCAATGTCATCTTCAGTATACGGTACACCAAGTGTTACCATAACCTCCATTTTAGCTTCGGTTTGTGATTTATCAAGCTCATTTCTAACAATCCATTGATATGCAGGCATGATAGAGCCAGATGAGGTGCTTTGCGGATCATACATATGATTTAAATGCCAGTTGTCAGAATATTTCCCACCTACACGATGTAAATCTGGTCCTGTACGTTTACTTCCCCAAAGGAATGGGTGATCATAAACATACTCACCTGCTTTCGAGTATTCACCATAACGTTCTACTTCATTTCTAAATGGTCTTACCATTTGAGAGTGACAACCTACACAACCTTCTCTGATGTAGATGTCCCTACCTTCAAGTTCTAATGGTGTGTAAGGCTTTACGCTACTAATAGTTGGAATATTAGATTCGACGAGTAAGGTTGGAATTATTTGTACAATACCCCCAATTAAGATAGCAACTGTAGCAAGCAGTGTTAATTTCACAGGTTTACGTTCTAACCATGTATGCCATCCTTCGCCAGCAACACGCCTTTTAGAGACGCGTTTAAGCGCAGCAGCTTCGGCTAGTTCATCGGTTACTTTGCTACCATTTCTAATCGTGATAATAACATTCACAACCATGATAATCATACCTGTAAGAAATAGGGTGCCACCAATGGCACGCATCCAATACATTGGGATAATTTCGGTGACTGTTTCTAGGAAGTTACCATATACTAAAGTTCCATCTGGATTAAATTGTTTCCACATTGCCCATTGTGTAAATCCTGCAACATACATTGGAAGTGCGTAGAAAATAATTCCGAGCGTTCCAATCCAAAAGTGAAGATTGGCGAGGGCTAAAGAATGTAATTTGGTTTTAAATAACTTCGGAACGAGATAATAAATCATACCAAAGGTCAAGAAACCATTCCATGCTAAAGCGCCTACGTGAACGTGCGCTATAATCCAATCCGTAAAATGCGCCATGGCATTCATGCTTTTTATAGAAAGCATTGGGCCTTCAAAGGTTGCCATACCATAACCAGTAATTGCAACAACCATAAATTTTAAAACAGGATCTGTACGCACTTTATCCCAAGCACCTCGAAGTGTAAGGAGTCCATTTATCATTCCTCCCCAAGACGGCATTAATAACATCACAGAAAAGGCGACGCCAAGGTTTTGAGCCCATTCAGGAAGCGCTGTGTATAATAAATGGTGAGGACCAGCCCAAATGTATATGAAAATCAAAGACCAAAAGTGAACAATAGATAGTCTGTAAGAGTATACAGGCCTATTCGCTGCTTTTGGGACGAAATAATACATTAGTCCTAAGAAAGGAGTTGTTAAGAAAAATGCTACAGCATTATGTCCGTACCACCATTGTACCAAGGCATCTTGAACACCTGCATATACCGAGTAACTTTTAAGTCCGCTCACAGGCATTTCTAAACTATTAAAAATATGCAGTACAGCAACAGTCACAAAAGTTGCGATGTAAAACCAGATAGCGACATATAAATGGCGCTGTCTACGTTTAAGAATTGTGCCAATTAAATTCCAACCAAAAACAACCCAAATTAGTGCAATGGCAATATCAAAAGGCCACTCTAATTCTGCATATTCTTTTGAGGTTGTGTATCCCAGAGGTAATGTAATTGCCGCACCAACAATGATAAGCTGCCAACCCCAGAAATTGATTTTGCTTAAGGCGTCGCTAAACATTCTTGCTTTAAGTAATCGTTGTGAGGAATAATAAACACCGGCAAAAATAGCGTTCCCTACGAATGCAAAAATAACTGCATTAGTGTGTAAAGGTCTTAAACGACCAAAACTTAACCACGAAATACCGTCAGTGAGGTTTGGGAATAAAAACATAAATGCGAGTAGTAAGCCTACCAACATTCCTACAACTCCCCAAAGCATAGTGGCATAGAGGAAATTTTTAACGATTTTATTATCGTAATGAAATTGTTGTACTTCCATAATAATTTAATTAGTCTTTTTGATTTTAACAGATGGTTTAGGCTGCTCTTTAACGAGTTCATCCTCGAAAAGCATTCTAACAGAAGGTGTATAGCTATCATCAAATTGTCCGTTTCTTACTGCTGTGATAAAAGCAATAAAAAAAACAATAGCAATAATAATGCTGATAGTCAGTAAAATATATATAACACTCATACCTATTAGAAGTTATGGTTCAAAAGTACATTTGAACAGTTTTAAAAAACATGATTTATGTCATGTTTAGTTATTTGTATTCATTCTATTCTTCTACCTAAAAAATTAGTAGCGATCGTTGTAAATACGACAATACTAATAGAACTTAAAGGCATTAAAATAGCTGCAATAACAGGAGCCAATTGTCCTGTTACCGCAAAGTAAAGTCCAATGATATTGTAAACAAAAGACAATGCGAAACTCCATTTTATGATTTTGATAGCGCTTTTTGCGGCACTAATGAAACTATTTAATTGTTTAAATTTTGTGGCATCCAAAATCGCGTCACAGGCAGGTGAGAATACATTGACATTTTCTGATAGGGCGATACCAACATTACTTTGTGCTAGTGCGCCAGCATCATTAAGGCCGTCACCAATCATTAGTACCTTAGCCCCTTCAGATTGATGATACTTTATATAGTCTAGTTTGTCGTTGGGGTTTTGATTAAAGATTAGTTTTGTTTTAGAAGGTAAAAGTTTCTTCAGATTCTCAAATTCTCCTTCATTATCTCCTGATAGGATGACCAAATCATAGTGCTTTTTTAGATCATTAAATAATTTAGACAAGCCCTTTCTATAGCTATTATAGAAGGTGTATTTCCCTTTATATGTATTATTGGTGCTAATATGAACTGTTGTGTTTAGTGCAGAGGTTTCCGTTGCACCAACAAAAGATGCAGAGCCAATTTTAATACGATCTGCATCATGAGATGCTTCAATTCCTTTTCCAAGGTGTTCTTCGTAATGGTTTAGGGCGATAATATTATGTTCGGCTAAGACGTCATATAATGTTCGACTTAATGGATGGTTTGAGCCTCGAAGCGTATTTTTTAATAGGGTTTCTTCAGTAGAGCTGAGTGCAACACCATCATAACTTGCTGTGCTCTTTTTATTGGAAGTAATGGTTCCTGTTTTATCGAAAATTATGGTATTTATTGCAGCTAACTGCTCAATGACAGATGCATTTTTTACATAGAATTTTAACTTTCCGAAGATACGCAGCAGATTCCCAAAGGTAAACGGTGCCGATAATGCAATAGCACAAGGACAAGCAATAATAAGTACAGCCGTAAATACATTCATTGCTTTGGATGCATCAACGATTAGCCAATACGTGGTAGCAATAATCGCAATACTTAAAACGGCGATAGTAAAACGTTTACTTATGGCATTGGTTACGTTGGTAAAGCCATCTTCTTTGTTCTTAGAAAAGACATCATTGCTCCATAATTGTGTGAGATAACTTTGCTCAACAGATTTTATGGCTTCCATTTCTAATACACCAGAGGTTTGTTTACCGCCAGCAAATAATTTATCACCTGATTGTTTGCTAAGAGTTTCAGATTCTCCAGTCACAAAACTATAGTCAATGCGTGCTTTACCATGAATAAGAATGCCGTCTACTGGTATTAATTCTTCATTTCTAATTAACAAGCGGTCTCCCTTTTTTATATCATAAACCTGAATTGGGGTTTCTATTCCAGTTGCATTAATCTTAGTTACTGCAATGGGAAAGTAAGACTTATAATCGCGTTCAAACGATAAGAAGCTGTATGTTTTTTGTTGAAAATATTTTCCTAGTAATAAAAAGAAAATGAGTCCTGTTAAACTATCAAAAAATCCAGAACCTAAATCAAAAATAATCTCTGCGGTACTTCTCAAAAATAGCACGACAATACCTAAAGCAATAGGAACGTCGATATTCAATAACTTCGAGCGCAAGCCTTTATATGCTGAAATGAAATAATCTTGTCCTGCATAAAAGACTACTGGTAATGAAAAGGCAAACATGATCCACCGAAATAGGTGTTTGTATTTTTCGAGCCAAAATTCACCGACTTCAAAATATTCTGGAAATGAGAGAAACATGACATTTCCGAAGGCGAAACCAGCAACTCCTAATTTGTACGTTAAACTTCTATTGACGTTTTGGCGCCCTGTTTTATAATCGTCAAGTGAGATATAAGGTTCGTATCCTATTGCGCTCATTAACAGTACAACCTCTTTTAAAGAAGTACTACTAACGTTATAAGTGACTCTCACTGTTTTCTTTCCAAAATTAACTTGAGACGTTGAGATGCCAGCATTCAATTTATTGAGGTTTTCCAGAATCCAAATACATGAACTGCAATGAATATGTGGAATGTAAAATGTGGCTATTTGCGTGTTGTCATCATTAAATTCAGTGAGTTTTTCAATAATATTTTCATGAGTCAGAAAATCATATTTCCCTTCAATTTCCTTAGGGATTGCGCCTGGAGATGCCTGCAAATCATAGTAACACGTCAAGTCGTTTTCTGAAAAAATCTCATAAACCGTCTTGCAGCCATTACAGCAAAAACTTTTGTCGTTGTAGTTAATTATGGTGTTGTTACAATCATCACCACAATGGAAACAAGTAGTTTGTTCCATAAAAATTTGCTCATTTATACCTGCCATAAAAGTCATAAAAGATGTCAAGTAATAATATGATATTTGTCATGTTTTATATATATTTACTGTATAAAATTTATAGGGTATGAGTAGATGCGAGCAGTGTATCGTAAAAGAATTTAATTCCTTAAAATCACTAACAAAAGATGAGTTAATACGAATTTCAGGTTGTAAAACGTCACGAACTGTTAAAAAAGGCGATGTTATTTTTGAAGAAGGTGACATTATAAATGGCGTGTATTGTGTAAAGGATGGTATTTGCAAATTATCTAAACTTAGCGCCAATGGTAAGGATCAGATTGTAAAGTTAGTTGTAAAAGGTGATCTATTAGGAAAGAACTCTTTAATAAGGGAGGAATCTACAAACTTAAGTGCCATTGCCATAAACGATATGGAACTTTGCTTTATACCGAGACAAGAGATTTTAAATGATTTACAAAAAAATCCGAATTTCACCATGGATGTTTTGAAGACAATGGCCAAAGATCTTAAAGATTCTGAGGATATTATTGTTAATATGGCTCAAAAATCTGTGAAGCAGCGTTTAGCAGACATTCTCGTATACATTTATAATAGTTTTGGTGTTGATGAAAATGGCTATCTTAACGTGGTGCTTTCCAGAGAAGATTATGCCAATGTGGTCGGTACGGCCACAGAATCGGCTATTAGAATTTTATCGCAATTTAAGAAAAAAGGTCTCATCTCGACTGAAGGGAAACAGATTAAAATTGAGAAACTACAGAAATTGAAACTTATAGAATAATTTTATAATTGCTTTAATATTTTTCAGTTTAAAAAGCCTTATTTTTATGCGGCTATGAAACAGAAAAATAATTTCAAAAAAGGCTTCGTTTTTAAGTCATACGAAGTCCTTAACCAGTCGCCCTTTGAAAAGCTTTTTGAAATCTTTAAAGAGCTTATCACCCATACTTCAGGTGACTTTGACGAAGCTATAGATTGGCTGCGCCAATTAGATAAGGAATACGAGTTAACTACAGCTGAATATACCATTGATGATTTTATAGAAGACCTTAAAACCAAGGGGTATATCAAAGAAGATATTGACCCTGATGGTAATAGTGGAATGGCAATTACAGCTAAAACCGAACGTGCTATCCGACAACAAGCTTTAGATCATATCTTCGGAAAAATTAAACGAAGTGGTCAAGGGAATCACAAAAGTAAAAGTCCTGGCTTAGGTGACGAGCATACAGGAGATTTTAGAAACTATCATTTTGGGGATGCTTTAGATAAAGTATCTATGACCGAAAGTTTGCGAAATGCGCAAATTAATCATGGTATAGGGAATTTCAAATTAACAGAAGATGATTTAGTCGTCGAAGAAACCCTTCATAAATCTCAAATGAGCACGGTGCTTATGATCGATATTAGCCACAGTATGATATTGTATGGTGAAGATCGCATCACTCCAGCAAAAAAAGTGGCTATGGCTTTAGCCGAACTCATTACAACCCGCTACCCTAAAGATACACTGGATATTATTGTCTTCGGGAATGATGCCTGGCAAATACAAATAAAAGATTTGCCGTATTTAAAAGTAGGCCCTTATCATACCAATACGGTTGCTGGTCTGCAATTAGCGATGGATCTTTTAAGACGAAAACGCAATACGAATAAACAGATTTTTATGATTACCGATGGAAAACCAAGTTGCTTGCGTTTGCCTGACGGACAATACTATAAAGATAGTAACGGACTTAACCCTTACATTACCAATAAGTGTTATGCTATGGCACAACAAGCTCGGAAACTGCACATACCCATCACCACATTCATGATTGCACAAGACCAGTATTTAATGCAGTTTGTGCAAGAATTTACCAGAGCTAATCAAGGTAAAGCCTTTTATACAGGGTTGAAAGGATTGGGTGAAATGATATTTGAAGATTACGAAACAAACAGAAAAAAAAGAATTAAAGGATAATGAAAATAGAAACTATAAAGACATTAGGTGAATTAAAAAAAGCAGGATATCAGTCAAAATCTATTAAAGACGAACTTAGAGATAACCTCATTCAAAAAATAAAAAATAAGGAGACTGCATTTGAAGGTGTTCATGGTTATGAAAATACAGTAATACCAGAACTCGAACGTGCCATATTATCACGTCATAATATAAATTTATTAGGACTTCGCGGTCAAGCAAAAACGAGATTAGCACGACTAATGCTGAATCTTTTAGATGAGTATATTCCTGTAGTACAAGGTTCAGAAATTAATGATGATCCGTTTCATCCGATCTCGCGCTATGCTCAAGAGGAGATTGCCAGTAAAGGCGATGATACCGCCATCTCTTGGATGCACAGAAGTGAACGTTTTGCTGAAAAGTTAGCCACTCCTGATGTTACAGTTGCTGATATCATTGGCGATGTTGACCCTATAAAAGCGGCCAATTTAAAATTGAGCTATGCTGATGATCGGGTGATTCATTACGGAATGATTCCAAGGGCCAATCGTTGTATTTTTGTGATTAACGAATTGCCAGATCTACAAGCGCGTATTCAAGTGGCCTTATTTAATATATTACAGGAAGGGGATATTCAGATAAGAGGATTCAAATTACGTTTGCCTTTGGATGTACAGTTTATTTTTACAGCAAATCCAGAAGATTATACGAATAGAGGTAGTATTGTGACACCTTTAAAAGACAGAATAGGAAGTCAGATTTTAACCCATTATCCGGCAGATATTGAGACGGCCAGATTGATTACTGAACAAGAAGCAAAAGTTCTGGAAAGTCAAAAACAGTCAGTTATTGTGCCAGATTTAGCACGTGACTTATTAGAGCAAATCGTTTTTGAAGCTCGTGAAAGCGAATTCATCGATGCTAAAAGTGGTGTGAGTGCTAGACTAAGTATTACGGCATTAGAAAATTTACTAAGTACAGCAGAACGTAGAGCTTTGAAGGCAGGAGATGATAAAACGATGTTACGTTTGAGTGACTTTGTTGGCATTATACCTTCGATTACAGGTAAAGTAGAATTGGTTTATGAAGGTGAGCAGGAAGGCGCTGCTATGGTGGCCTATAATTTAATAGGTGAAGCCGTAAAAAGTCTGTTTCCTGAATTCTTTCCAAAGATAGAAAAACTTAAAAAAGAAGATGAGGAAACACCTTACGATGATATCATCTCTTGGTTTTTTAATCAGCAAGAAGGTTTTGAGATTTTAGACGAACTTCGGGATAAAGAATACAAGGCGTTGCTAGATGGAGTATCTCCTTTAGATGACTTATTAGCTGACTATCAACCAAATCTCAAAAACGAGGAGAGTTATTTCGTAAAAGAATTTGTCCTGTGGGCATTGGTAGAATTTAAGCAATTGAGCAAGTATCGCTTTACAGAAGGTATTCAATTTAAAGACCCTTATGGTAGTTTTATAAGTGGAATATAAATAATAAAGGAAGCTTTAGCGACCCTTTTTATAATTTGATTCAAAAGCCTGATTTTTAACACTATATACAACCTGAAAGTTTTAAAATAGGTGAGTTGACCGCATCAAACACATTCACTAACAGTCATGATGTATCATACACTTTAGTCATAAATCTGAGAAATTAAAAAATAAACCTAAAACACTGATATTTATATATTTGTAGCCAAATAACTCAGAATTTATCATAGTAGTTAGGCGATTATTACTGTAATTTAGTGTATTTTATCGAATATATGAAGCACTTTATCGATTTTTAGCTTACATTAGCCGTTGTAAGTATACATTTACATCGTTATTGATATTGTATGCATGTACAATTAAATATTTGGCCCCAAGCCTATGAAATAAAAATACCTATTTAATGCAGTTATTTCTGCAACGTTGTGTTATGTCTTTCCAAAGCTGTATACTTTAGATACAGGATAGCCCTAATTCATTAACGTACATCCTAAGTTAGTATTTTTCTTTCATAATGTTTTTTCAATAACTGATTAATCCAAAATACATTTCGTAATAGCGAAGTATTTTCCCTCATGTGTTATCTAAATTCTAAGAATTAAGATTTTCACGATAATGTTTGACATAAATTAATTAAAACAAGTAAGGGATTTTACTTAACCAATGATGCGACACATCATTAAAAACTATTATTATGAAAGCTGCTAAAAATTTTGGAAGACCTGTAATTGTAAAATTACTTCTCCTAGTTTTCTTATTCGTGTTCAATACCATTGCGGTAATGGCACAAGACCTACAAACTGAAGCTACTGAAAATTTCGACATTCAGGATGTTAGTAATGCCAGTGGAACTTGTGGAACAACAGTTATCCATAGTGCGACTTTTGAAAGCGGTTTAGACGGTTGGACCTCAGGTGGAGTCGATGCCATTCGATTTAATGATGGGACATGGGCATATCAAGGCAATTATAGTTTACGTATTAGAGATGACGATCCAGTTGGAAACGCCTCCTCTTTTTTATCACCTTTATTTGATTTATCAAGTTTTGATAAAGTAGATTTTAAATTCTTTTTTAAGCCCTATAGTATGGAATCAAATTATAGTGGTAACACAAAAACATATTTTGAAGATTTTTTTATTGAATATAGTAGTGATGGTGGAACTACTTGGGCTATTGTCGCTGCATTTGAAAGTGGTCAAGTTGCAAGAAAATCAGCCGATTTTGAAACTGTAAATTACGCCATAGCTTATGGTAAAATGGTGACTGTATTTAAGTCAGATTATTCGTTTCCAACGGGACCTAATTCACAATTTAGAGTGCGATGTGACGCTAGTGATGATAATGACCGAGTTTATATTGATAATATCACTATTAAAGGAACAACATTCTGTACGCCAGTTGTTGCACCTGGAGGTATTACATCAGATCTAGATCTTTGGCTTAAAGCTGATGAATTGGATGGGTCGACCTATGGAACTGATGGAGCACTAGTAAATCAGTGGACAGATAACGGTTTAGGAAATAATGCTGAAGTAATGGTTACTGGTCAAGAACCTGTATATAGAAATAATACAGATCGAAACTTTAATTTTAATCCAGTTATTGATTTTCAAAACAACAACAACACGGCTAACCGTGATATGACTTATATTATTAGTAATGGAAGTAGAAATGAATTAACAGGTACCGGTGGATTTAATACAAATGATATGTTTGTTGTAATAATGCCAGATCCAACGATTACGACCTCTATGATTCCATTAGACACATTTACTAGTACAGATCCTGCAGGTCCATCATATACAGAGGATGTAACAGGTTTTGGATATGGTGCCTATACGGCAAGATTTAATAATGAAAGATTAAGTTATTGTATTGCGACTACCAATGAAACTTCGCCTTCTTCCCCAGAAAATGGTTATGGAAGAGCAGATACAGGAACGGGAACGGATTACAACCAAATACATATTGTGAATGTTAGACAAAATGCGTCTGATACTGATATGGAATTATACTTTAATGCCAATCAGGTAGGAACAGAAACTAACGATATTGCCAAATACAAAATGGTTAATAACGGTAGATATTGGTTGGGAAGAAGTCAGTATTGGAATGGTAGTTTTGATGGTCGTATTGCTGAAGTTATTACGTATAAATCAAGACGAGCTGATGGAAGTTTAACGCAAGAACGAAACAGAATACAATCGTACCTTGCTATTAAATATGGCATTACCTTAGGAATAAATGGGACGTCACAAGACTATGCAGATAGTGATGGAAAAATCATTTGGGATCAATCCTTAAATGCTGGATATAACTATGACATTACTGGGATAGGTCGAGATGATCTTTCAGAATTAAACCAAAGACAATCGAGGAGTGTTAATGATGCTGCCGACGGAACAGGTAGAATAGAAGGAATCATAACGATGGGATTAAACGATATTTACGACACCAATAAAGAGCATAAAAGTAATGACCCGACCAGCTTTAATGATAAAGAATTTTTAGTGTGGGGGAATAATGGCTCTGATTTAAACTTAGCTGCCGGAACAATCTCAGTAAATATGAGTGCAGGAATTAGTCCAGCACTTACAACCAATGTATCATTTACAGCAATGCAACGTGTTTGGAAAGTTGTAGAAACTGGTGGTGATATTCCTTCAGTTAAGGTTCGCATTCCTCAAGATGCGATAAGAAACATTACACCTCCAGGGAGTTATTTAATGTTTATTTCTAGTACAGGTGTGTTTGATCCTACCGCTGATTATAGAATTATGAAATCTGACGGAAATGGCAACCTAGAAACAAATTATGATTTTGATGGTACAAAATATATAACTTTCGGTTATGCACCACAAGTGATTGTGGAACGTTCGGTGTATTTTGATGGTGCAGTGGATTACATTGATATGGAAAATGCATTAGATCTAAATCCGTCGGCATTTACGTTGTCGGCATGGATTAAAAGAGATGCAGCTGATAGTGGAACAAAATCTATAATGTCGAAAAGGGGTAATCCGTTTGTGACTGGTTATGATTTCAGAATTTACAATGACAACAGAATACAGATGTATTGGAAAAATGGTGCAGATATGGGACTTACTTCTAATACGAGTATACCTGATGATGAATGGCATCACATAGCGGCTATTTATAATGGGACAACTTTATCCTTATATATTGATGGTGTACTCGATAAATCTGGAGTTAAAACAGCACCAATTACGACCAATGAATCTTTTTACATTGCAGCTGCAGGAAAAAATTCACCAACACAGCACTTTAGAGGGAATATTGATGAAGTTAGAGTTTGGGATACCAATCTTTCTGTAGATCAATTGCGATTTATTATGAATCAAGAAATTGAAAATAATGCCGCTTTTGTTGCAGGTAAAGTACTACCAACAGACATTACAAAAAACGAGGTAGAATCTATTCCATGGTCAGAATTGGCAGGGTATTATCCTATGTCAGTTTACACCTACACCAACACTGATGATGCTTCTGGAAATGGAAATCAAGGTGCCTTAAGAAATCTAGATACAGTAGATAGACAAACGGCTCCATTACCTTATGAATCTCAGGCCGATGGTGAATGGAAGTCAACTGCGTCATGGTCTAGTGGTACGATGCAAACAATCCCGGGAGCCATGTCAATTGTAAATCCGACAATTCCTGTAGATTGGAATATCGTAAGAACGGCTCATAATTTAATTATGGATAATAGTACTATCCCAACTAATAATCGATCTCTTTTAGGCTTGTTAGTTGATGCGAATAAAATTACTGTAGCTGGAAACAATACAGCAAAAACTGGGTACGGATTAACCGTTACTCATTATCTAAAACTAAACGGAAAAATTGATTTACAGGGCGAATCGCAGTTAATTCAAATAGCTGATAGTGATTTGGATGTTGCGAGTTCAGGGTCTTTAGAAAAAGATCAACAAGGAACAAGAGATATGTATACTTATAATTATTGGTCGTCTCCTGTTGGAGTAACAAGTACAACCTCTAACAATACAAGTTATAACGTAAGTAATGTATTTAAAGATGGAACAAATCCATTGACACCACAAAATATTAATTTCATTACAAATGGTTATGATGGTACATCAGGTTCACCAATTGGAATCGCTGATTATTGGATTTGGAAGTTTGTAAACCAAACTAGTGGTGATTATTCGTCATGGCAACATGTTAGAAGTAATGGCACATTAAATCCAGGAGAAGGGTTCACAATGAAAGGAGTTGCAAATACATCTGGAAATGTGACACTAGAACAAAACTATACGGTTAATGGAAAACCTAATAATGGTTCAATTTCGCTGCCCATAAATGCAGGTAATGATTATTTAGTTGGTAACCCATATGCTTCAGCAATAGATGCTCATGCATTTATCCAAGATAATGCTCCTACTATAGACGCACCAGGTAATACGACAGGTACTTTATACTTCTGGGAACATTGGGGAGGAGGTTCTCATGTTCTGGGTGAATATCAAGGTGGATATGCTACTTATAATTTAGCTGGAGCAGTTCCTGCTGTAGCTTACGGTGTTGCCGACGAGGATGTTGATCAGAGTGTTTTGATTGGAACAAAATTACCAGGACGATACATACCAGTTGGTCAAGGATTCTTTGTTGTAGGAGAAAATACAGGTACAATACGATTCAATAATAGTCAACGTGCATTTAAAACGGAAGCTACAAGTGCTTCAATATTTGTACGTAACGATGGTACAGCTCAATCTTCAGCAGATGAAGAGGAAGGTGATTTGAGAATGAAAATTGGATTAAAATTCAATTCTATTGATACCTATACTAGAAAGATATTGGTAACTGCCGATGATAATGCAAGTATGGCTTATGATTGGGGTTATGATGCTGAGTTATATGACAACCAACCTGATGATATGTATTGGTTGATTGATGAAGGTAAATACGTGATTCAAGGTGTTGGAGCTATGAATATCGAAACGGTTTTACCGTTAGGTGTTAATACAGAAACGGATGGAATCAATACAATTTCAATAGATAAGTTAGAGAATATTCCAGATGACTTGGATATCTTCTTACACGATATCCAATTAGGATTGTTCCACAACTTGAAGGAAGGTGCTTATGATATTGATTTATTGGCAGGAGTTTATTTAGATCGTTTTGAAATCGTATTTAGTGATGAAGATACATTGAGTATAGAAACTACTGAAATAGAAGATATACTAAATGTATTCTACAATAATGCTGATGAAAATATTACGATTTTAAATCCAAATGGATACATAATTGATGGTATTGAAGTGTTTACCATCTTAGGACAATCAATATTAGTAATTGAAGAGAATAATTCAGAGAGTGAATTACATATAAATACAAAGACATTCAGTACGGGAACCTATATTGTTAAAATTGAAACAGACAATGGAAGCTTCTCTCGTAAAGTAATAGTTAATTAGTTAGTTTTTTAATTTATGTCAACTTAAAGACTGCCTTCGGGTGGTCTTTTCGTTTTTTATACAATTGAGCTTATTACATATGGTAGATTAATTCAGTAAATAATATAAGTATCTAATAAATAGTTAAATACAGTGATTTAGTTGTCTTTTTATTGTGGTCATTTCATCGATAAAAACAGTCATTTACTACATTTCATCGAGTATTTATTCCCTGTAATCGAGTATATGATCTTCTGGTGATGTAGCACTCTATCTTTGAGGTGTTGTTGAAATTGTATGTGTGAACATATAATGAAATAATGGGTCCCAAGCCTACGAAATATGATTGCCTACTTCATGACTTCTTAATTGTTACTGAGTCGGTAAGCCAATTTCATATTATTTTACAATAACAAATTAATCCCAATACTTATCATAGTTGTTAAGTATCCTCCCTCAACGTGTTACAATTTTTGTTGTATACACATCATGTAATTAAATAAGACAATTAAACTAATTAATGAGGTGAGCGATCACTTAAAACCTACGATTATGAAAAAAACTACAATTTTTAAAGTATTAACTAAATTACAGACTGCAGTATTGTTAGTGTGTTTATTGCTTAGTACAGGTCATTTATTTGCCAGTAATGAGACTGCCGCAACAACTACTACTACTACTATTGAAGAACCAGACTTAAGAATGAAGATAAGGTTAGAATATAATTCTCCTAATAGTTATATGAGAGAAATTTCAGTTTTGGCAGATGAGAATGCATCTTCAGGTTTTGATGAGGATTTTGATACTGAAATGGACAATATACAATCTGATGATATGTTTTGGTTAATCGATTCTGGCAAGTTTTTAAATCAGGGGATTAATGATATCAACGAAGATACAGTCATTCCAATTGGAATTACGACTAATAGTAATGGTATCAATACGATTGAAATTGATAAACTTGAAAACATTCCTAACTCCATGAACATATTTGTACATGATATCACTTTAGGTATATATTTTAATATCAAAGAAGGTCCTTACGCAGTAAATTTAAATTCTGGTGTATATTTAAACCGATTTGAAATTGTATTTGCACAACCGGATACTCTTGGTGTAAACGAATTTGAAACAAATGCTAACTCAATTGACATCAGGTTTGATGTAAATGCAGATCAAATTAAAGTTTTGAATAACGCAAACATAAATATTCATAATATTGAAATCTATTCAATTCTTGGTCAATCTGTGTATAGATCGAATGCTATAAATTCAAACAATACATTCACTATTAATGCCGATCAAATGACTACTGGTGCCTATATTGTTATAGTCCATACTGAAAATGGAATCGATTCTAAAAAGATATTAGTCAATTAATCAATTTTTATTATAGAATAAAAAAGGCTACCGTTTGGTAGCCTTTCTTTTGTTAATGAGTCGCCAAATCCCATTTGTTTATGGATTGACTTTTTCTTCCGTTTATTAGAATTGGGATAGATACAAATTCAAAAGGCTTCGATTTAAAAACTGCAAAATGCAAATGTGGCTCTGTTGACCAACCCGTATGACCTGACAAACCAATAGGGTCTCCTTTTTCGACATATTGATTGTGAACTACTAAAGCACCATTCTGTTTTAAATGAACGTATTGACTAAATGTACCGTCCTTATGATACATTGTAATGAAATTAGCATAATCGCGATAAGACGGATTGGTACCTTGCTTTTTATGGTGTTGTACAATGCCTGCAATATAGCCACTTCTAGCAGCGCAAACAGTGTCACCAATTGGCATTCTAAAATCTATGGCGTATCTTGAAAAGTCATTATCATGAGTGAAGTTGGTATCATTCCCTTGTAAGACGGTATATTTTTTGCCCTTAGGAAAAGGTAACTGATAATTGTACAATGTATCGTAAACTGTCATTTTCGGATTGCCATAAGCACCTCTAAAGCCATAGTTTTCAAGGATAGATAGTGTGTCGTCATCTTGTGATGATAAACGCAATAATATATTTGACTCTTTTGGAAGTAAGATTAACGTATCTGTTACTGCCTGAGAATTTTGCTCCACATAAACATGAAGTGGATAATTATTTCTGTTTATTGCCGAAATAACAATAGAATCCTCTTTGGTTTGAAATTGAATATAACTAGGTTTAATTACTTTTTCACTGCATGAAAAGAAGCAAAGAAGGATTATAAAACCGACATTGATTTTCATCTATCGCATAATTTTATTCGGAAAAACGACGACGCTTTCAAAACCTTCATCATCTACAGCAGCTACGCCAAAATAAAAATTATCAATGACGATGCCTTCAAGTGTAAACTCATTGACATCACCAACATATCTACTATGATCCCAAGTGGGTGAGGTGGTGGCTCTCCAATAGATCTTATATCCTTTGGCACCGGCTACTGAACTCCACTTCAATTTAGCAGAGGGCTCAACAATTCCACCTATTTCAACTGTGGGAGGTGCCGGTGGAGCCCAAGCTAAGCTAGCCATATTGATGGCGTTAACAGTGGTGAGTTTTTTTGCATAGCCGAAATTTACATGCTCAAAAGTGTCACCATATTGTATCCCATTTTCTGTGCGAATATCTTGATGCTGTTGTGTATAATTTTCGTGAGCTTCCATAATTCTAATTCCAGCGAAGCCTAAATCGTTAAAAGGGCGGTGGTGACCTCCTCGACCAAAACGATCTAAACGATATACCATCATAGGATTCATTTCTGGCATGTAAGTGTTTACAGTCTTATGCACATATCGCGCTAACTGACGTGATATTCCGTCAACTTCTCCTCCATAAAAACGTCTTGCTCTGGCTTGTCGTGCTAATTTCTCTGGATCAGTTTCGTCAGTAGTTGTTGGTTCTGAAAATATTCTGAACGTACGATTATCAACTACGCCATCAACACCTGTGATGTTTCCAATCATATCATTATTTAAAACTCCTATAATATTCCAACCTTGCTCTTTGGCGTGTTTAGCTAACCCAGCTCCACCAAATAAACCCTGCTCTTCACCAGATAAACCCACATATATGACACTGCTTTCAAATTGATACTTAGATAAGACTCTTGCAGCTTCTATGGTGCCTGCCATTCCAGAGGCATTATCATTAGCTCCTGGTGCGTCTGTGGTAAAATCCATAGTATCACTAGCTCTTGAGTCTATATCGCCACTCATTATGATATAGCGATTAGGATAGGTCGTCCCTTTTTGAACGGCAATGACATTGACCACCCATGCATCTTTAGGAACACGTCGATTTCCTTCTTTAGAGACAAAATCTTTTTGATAAAATACATTTAAACAATTATTACAATCTTTCGAAATGGTTTCAAACTCGTTCTTAATCCATCGTCTTGCAGCACCAATACCACGCGTTTCACTTAGAGTGTCACTAAACGTATTTCTGGTACCAAATTCGGTAAGTGTTTTAACATCTTGACGCAATCGTTCTTCTGAAACAGCATCGATGATATCGTAAATTTTCTGACTGGTTTGCCCAAATGTTAGACATGTTGCCATTAAAAACATAAGGGTCATTAATTTTTTCATAGTATAATTTTTGATGATGTTAATTTACAAGTAGTAAAGTTCCAAAAATATCCGCATCTATCCAACCTCTATTTTTATCTTTACCTTCCACAGCAATAGAGCCAATAAAATTTTCACGATTGTCGCTGTTATCATTGTCGCAATAGGCTAATGCAAATCCGATATTTTTATTGCGTTTTAATCTAATAGGCGTATGATCACCTGCGTCGCTATAAGTGTCATCATAAAGCGAAATTTTCACTTCCCAAATTGAAGTGTTACCCGTTGTAATGCGCTTAGATTCTATATGGGAGTTATATAATTTACCTTGTTCCGAAGTGGACAAATCAACTACATTTCCGTCTAAGGCTATATGATAAGCAAAAGCATTGTGCGTAAATTGATGGTTCCCACCACTGTTATCTTCATCTATGAAAACTTCTAAGCAATCATCGTCCCACCATGCAACAAGTGGGTCTTCATTATTGTCAATGAGTTTGTCGTCTTCTATTTCTACTAAAAGATAAAGCGCGTCATTGGTCCATGATAGCTTGTAACGACCTTGAAAATCATCTTTCGAGTATGCTTTTCCCAACCACAATTGATCTAAAGAGTACCATTTAGATGTGCGCCATACAGCTTCATTTGCAATACCATCTATAGTGGGATTTGTTTCCGCTTTTTTTACTTTAATAAGCTGCTTAAGCGGTTTGTTTTCTTTTGAGTCTTTATGATAATTAAATTTCACTATTTCTATGTCACCATCGTCATTTTTTATGTCGACATATACATTCATTTCATTATCATTTACTTTTTCAAAGCTCATGCCTTCAAAAACAACTTGGGTTGCCGTAATTTTTTTCAAAGGAAAATCTACCGTTTCATTTTTAGTTTCCCAGCCTTTAAGGTCGTTATCAAAGTGTTTTAATTGCAGTACTAATGTGTTCTCGAGTTCTCTAATAATTTCAATTTCATAAAACGATACTTTTCCTTCATTGATGAGTTTGAACGTTGCCATCATCGAACCGCCTGAAGGTTTGCTCCAGTTTTCTTCGGTTTGTCCGCCAAAGGCTTCGCCCTTCCAGTTCCCGGAGATCCAAGTGATGTTTTCCAATTTAGGTTCTAGAGTAGGTTCTTGAGCATGAATCTGCGTCGATAAACAGAAAACGAGGAGTAATAGATATTTCATGTCTTATAAATATAAGGAGATTAGTTTTTAAATTATTAGAATGACTTAAATGCTTTCAATTTTTTGCTATAATTACTATCTTCGTCAAGATACTATAAAGTTTAAAAATGAACACTATTCACCGTATTTTGATTGTCGTATTAATACTATTCACTAGCTGTATTGATACCAAGCCACAAGAAGTTATCATTAATCCTCAGAGTTTTTGGGGTGAGAATCCTTGGCAAGACATAAGAAAGGAACGCATTAACTCATTATTACCTCAAGCACTGAAGGTTGCTGAAGTAGATTGTTGGCTGGTGATTTGTAGAGAAAATAATAACGATCCTATCGCTGATCATATTGGAGGTGAAAATGCAGGTGGTACTGCAGCTTTTTTATTTTTTAATGATGACAATGGATTTCATTCCATGGTGTTTTCACCTTCTGGTGAAGCAACAGCTTTAGACGATTTAAATATTCATGATGAAGTGGTGAGTGTTGAAAGAGGAACATCGGCAGTCGAAATGGCCACAAATTTCATTAAGGAAAAGAATTTTGCAACTATCGCAGTTAATTCATCGGACTCGAATGCCATGGCTGACGGACTTTCATTCACACAAAGAACAGATCTTGAAAATTTATTAATGGATTATGAGGGTACATTAGTTTCATCTACACAATTAATTTATGAATGGTTATCTATCAAACTACCAGAAGAAGTTGAAATTTTACGCAAGGCAGCCCAACTAACGGCCGATTGGCAAATTGAAGCTTATAAACAAGTGATTCCTGGACAATCTACAGATGCGGATATTGCCAAGTTTTTAAAGCAAAAAATGGCTGAGTACGCTGTAACCGATGGTTGGGCTCCAGACCAAAACCCAAATGTGAATTCTGGTCCAGACCGAGGCCATTCGCATGCAACCGATAAAATAATTATGCCAGGAGATGTTATTCAAATCGATTTTGGAATCAAAGTCTACGATCAATGGGTTAGTGATATTCAACGATTTGCATATGTCCTAAAAGATGATGAGACTAAAGCTCCAGATAATATCCAGTATTACTGGGAAAGTGGAAAAGCAGGTAACCGAGCGGTACTGGCGGCCATGAAACCGGGAGTAAAGGGAGTTGATGTTGATAGAGCACAACGTGTGCTAATGGAAGCGGCAAAATCAGAGTACGTTATGTGGAGTACAGGACATCCCGTAGGATATGTGGCTCACGATGTTGGTCCAAATTTAGGAGGTTCACAAGCATCTCATGTAAGACCAGCTTCAGAAAAACAACTCAAAGAAGGAATGACTTTCGCATTTGATGGATTTCATTCTTGGAAGTTAGAAGATGGTTCACTAAAAACTATTTCAGTAGAAGAGATGGCTATAGTAACAAAAAATGCTGCTGAGTATCTAATTGAACCTCAGGAAGAACTTATCCTAATTCCTAGTAACTAAAACCTATATAAAGTTAGGGGCATCTAGTTTATTGAATGAAGGTGACTTTACTAATTAGGCCGTTTTCTACTTCATATATGGCAACGGCATTAATTACTTTACCGTTGGCGGTCACCTGCTCTTCATCTATGACTTTATTGCCAATTACAATACGGTTTTTTATAAAAGCTCTTAAATCTGGAACCGCATCAAACCATTCCTTATAACTTTTGCGCATTTGTTCCTGACCATCAGTTCTGAGTTCGTTAGGATAATTATAGAGCTTCACGTCTTTGGTGTAAGTTGCCATAAAGGCATCAATATCTCTGGCATTATAGGCATCTAATTGTTTTTGAACGATGGCTTTAGCATCAGAAGTTTTAGTAGAGTTGTCGGACGTAGTTTCATCAGATTCAGAGGTGTCTAATGTTGTTTCTGTAGTGGTTGCCGTAGAATCTACATCACCTGCAATTAATAATTTTGAAGCATCTGCATTAGTCGCTAATCTTGTAATTTTAGAAATGCTATTACGACTTAAATTAGCAACTTCTTTCCAGTTGTTGTCACGCTGTAAAGTCAGTTTGTATAGCACATTGTTTTGACCTGAAAGAATGGTCTTATTATTTAACCAACAAATATCTTCAACACCTTCTATGGTATTTGCGATAACTTTAGTAACACCAGTAAGAGGATTTAAGGATTTAATTTGCCAGGTTTCATTCGCTTTAGAAATAAAACTAACGAGGTTTGAGTTTGGGATTTTATGGAATGATCTACCAACCTTGGTAGCATATTTTCTGCTACGACCATCTAAGACGTTGGAAACATAAAGGTTTAAATCATCACCTTCAATGACAGCAGAAACAACAGTATGATCATCAAACCACGTATAATAAGCAACAACTAAGTCTGCAATTAGTTCTGTTGATTCGCCATTGCTCATCGTATAGCCATACAAACGTTGTTTCCCATCTTTATCGAGTCTAACTGCGGAAACTTCATCCTTATTAGGAACTTTTAGCGGTGTGTATTCACCGCCCTCTGTAAAATTTAACCAAGATTTAGAACCATATCTCATATCATATTTGGCAATATCTGTTTGTTCATTTCTTGTTGAAGCAAACAATATATAGCGATCATTTAAAAATGACGGTTGATTATCATAGCCTAAGTTATTAGAAATGTTTTGACCGTTGTTGAGTTCTATTTGAGTAGCACTCGTTTCTAAATCAAAGAGGAAAATTTCGGTATTGGATTGCGCAAAACAGACAGAAAAACAAAGTGAAAAGAAAAGAGAAGTATAAGGTTTCATAACTACAATATTTAATGGATTTAAAGATAGTAAAATTAAAAAAGCCAATTCCGTTAGTGAATTGGCTTTTGCTGTTTCTAAAATTAGAACACGTCTAGATTAAAAACAATATTTATTCTCAGATTTCACTTTTTCTGCAACTTCCTTGCGTAAATCTACGATATCTGGATAGTTGGCATATTTAGTAAAACGTTTTAGACCCATGAGCATCATACGCTGCTCGTCGCCTTCAGCAAAAGAAATAATACTTTCTTTTCCTTTTTCTTCAACGATATCAACGGCATGGTACAAGTATAATTTGGCCATGGCAATTTGAGCAGATTGCGCGTCTTCACCAAACCGCTTAGCATTCTTTTCGGTTCTTAAAATAGCTGATTCAGCCATGTAGATTTCAATCAAGATATCTGCTGCTGCAATTAATAATTGTTGGTGATCTTCTAATTGAGGACCATACTTTTGAACCGCTCCACCAGCAACCATTAAGAAGGTCTTTTTTAACTTCTTAATCATTTCTTTTTCTTCGGAAAATAACTCAGAATAATCGGGTGTATCGAAAGATGGTATTCCCATTAATTCTTCTTGTACTGCTTGAGCAGGACCTAATAAATCAACATGACCTTTCATAGCTTTCTTAACCAACATCCCTACTGATAACATTCTGTTGATTTCGTTTGTTCCTTCGTAAATACGGGCAATACGTGCATCTCTCCATGCAGCTTCCATAGGTGTTTCTTCAGAGAATCCCATACCTCCAAAAATTTGGATGCCTTCATCAGCACAGTTTTGTACATCTTCTGAAACGGCTACTTTTAAGATAGAACATTCAATAGCATATTCTTCTACGCCTTTTAGTTCTGCTTCTTGGTGTGAGTTTCCAGCAGCTTCGCGCATAGCGATGCGATCTTCAATGTTTTTAGCAGCTCTGTATGTTGCAGATTCTCCAGCATAAGCACTTGCAGCCATTTCAGCAAGTTTCACTTTAATCGCTCCGAAATCTGAAATAGGGGTGTTAAATTGTTTACGTTCATTTGCGTAATTGACTGCTGTAGTTAGAATTCTTCTTTGAGAATCTAAACAAGCAGCTGCTAATTTTATTCGTCCAACGTTAAGTGCATTCATGGCAATTTTAAAGCCTTCACCTCGGCCAGCTAACATGTTTTCGGCAGGAACAACAGTGTCGTTAAAGAATACTTGACGTGTAGAACTTGCGCGAATACCTAGTTTATGTTCCTCTTCACCCAGTGTAATACCATTCGGGTTTGCTTTATCGAATTCAACGATGAAACCTGTAATATTTTTATCATTTTCAATACGTGCGAAAACAATCATCAAACGACAGAAACCTGCATTTGAAATCCACATTTTTTGACCATTGATTTTATAAGATTTTCCATCGGCAGACAATTCTGCTGTGGTTTTTCCTGAATTAGCATCAGATCCAGCTCCAGGCTCAGTCAAGCAATAAGCGCCAAACCATTCTCCAGTAGCTAATTTTGGGACATACTTTTGTTTTTGCGCTTCGGTTCCGTAGAGTGTAATTGGCATTGTTCCAATTCCTGTATGCGCACCAAAGGCTGTACTGAATGATCCCGTTCCACTTGATATATAATCACAAGTTAAGACCGTAGAGACAAAGCCCATGCCCATTCCTCCATAAGCTTCTGGTACAGCAACACTTAAAAAGCCCATATCACCAGCTTTACGCATGACGTCTTCAGTTAAGGCATAATCTTTTGCTTCAAAACGAGGTTTATGAGGAATGATTTCACGGTCATTAAATTCCATTACCGAATCTTTCATCATTTGTTGTTCTTCCGAAAAATCTTCAGGTGTAAATATATCTTCGCACTTGGTTTCTTTGACTAAGAATTGTCCTCCTCTTAGAATGTCTTTTTCTGTTGTTTCCATCGCTATATTTTGTTTTGTTCTTCTTTTTTAGTTTAAAAATTCAAATATTCCACAAGCACCTTGACCAGTACCAACACACATGGTTACCGCACCATATTTAGCGTTCATTTCGCGTTTCCGCATTTCATCAAATAACTGTACTGATAATTTAGCTCCAGTACAACCTAAAGGATGTCCAAGAGCGATAGCACCTCCATTCACATTAATGATGTCAGGATTTAAATCTAATTCACGTATTACTGCAAGAGATTGAGAAGCAAAAGCTTCATTAAGTTCAATAAGCCCTAAATCTGATTGTTGTAATCCAGCTTGTTTTAAAGCTTTTGGAATCGCTTTAACAGGACCAATTCCCATAATACGAGGTTCAACACCTGCAGCTGCATAACTTACCAAACGTGCAATGGGTTCGATATTTAATTCTTTAACCATTGCTTCACTCATAACCATAACAAAAGCGGCACCATCACTCATTTGTGAAGAGTTTCCGGCAGTAACACTTCCTCCAGCAGCAAATACAGCTCTTAGTTTCGCTAAGGCTTCCTTACTAGTACCTTTTCTTGGTCCTTCATCTTTGTTGACCGTATATGTCTTTGTGGCTTTTTTTCCGTTCTCATCGATATAGGTTTGATCCACAGTAATTGGAACAATTTGATCTTGGAAACGATTTTCAGCTTGTGCGCTTAAGGCTTTCATGTGCGAATGATATGCAAATTCGTCCTGATCTTCGCGCGACACTTTAAATTGATTCGCTACAGCTTCAGCAGTATTTCCCATTCCCCAATAATATTCTTCATGACCTGCTTTAACCGTATCGTAATTTAGTTCTGGTTTAAATCCAGTCATAGGCACAGAACTCATGCTTTCAGATCCTCCAGCAATGATGCAATCGGCCATTCCCGATTGAATTTTTGCTGCGGCAATACCAATAGTTTCGAGACCTGAAGAACAAAAACGATTTACTGTAACACCAGGAACATCAACACTATTTAATCCGATTAAGGAAATAAATCGTGCCATATTGAGACCTTGTGATCCTTCAGGCATTGCATTACCTACAATTACATCGTCAATTCTTGAGACCTCAAGATTGGGTAATTCCTTCATCATGTGCTGAATAGTTTCAGCGCCTAATTCATCTGCTCTTTTAAAACGGAATACACCTTTTGGTGCTTTTCCAACTGCCGTTCTATATGCTTTTACTATATATGCTTGTTTCATTGTCTTAGTTTCTTAAAGGTTTGCCAGTTTTTAGCATGTGTTGAATTCTTTCTAGAGTTTTACGCTCTGTGCAAAGAGATAAAAACGCTTCCCGTTCTAGATCTAACAAATACTGTTCGCTAACTAAAGTAGGTTCTGATAAATCACCTCCAGCCATCACGTAAGCTAGCTTATTAGCTATTTTTTGATCATGTTCACTGATATAATGACTTGCTTCCATGGCATCTGTTCCTACTAAAAACATTCCTAATGCCTGTTTCCCAAGTACTTTAATGTCTTTACGTTTTACAGGTTGTGTGTATCCAGTGTCGGCCATTAATTTGGCATAGGCTTTAGCTGTAGCAATTTGTCGGTCCTTATTAACCACTACCACATCTTTTCCTTTCTGAAGAATTCCTAAATCAAAAGCTTCATAAGCTGAAGTAGCTACTTTAGCCATTCCGATAGTTAAGAAATAGTCTTGTAGAACATTGAGTTCAACATCACCCTTTCTAAATGTGTCTTGTGCTCTTAAGGCCATTTCTTTTGAGCCACCACCACCGGGAATCACACCAACACCAAACTCTACAAGTCCGATATATGTTTCAGCGGCTGCAACAACTTTATCTGCATGCATTGATAGCTCGCATCCACCACCTAATGCCATTCCATGAGGAGCAGCAATTGTTGGAATAGAGGAGTAGCGCATGCGCATCATGGTATCTTGAAAATATTTGATAGCCATATTTAACTCATCATATTCTTGCTCTGCAGCCATCATAAAGATCATTCCTATATTTGCGCCTACAGAGAAGTTAGCAGATTGATTTCCAACGACTAAACCTGCGAAATCTTTTTCAGCAAGATCAATCGCTTTATTTAATCCAGCAAGAACATCGCCACCAATGGTATTCATTTTAGATTGGAATTCAACATTTAAAATACCATCACCTAAATCTTCAATTACGACTCCTGAGTTTTTAAAGACTTCATTTGATTTTCTAATATTGTCTAGTATGATAAAGCTATCTTGACCAGGAATTTTCTCTTGAGATTTCTTCGGAATATCATATGCATAAGAAGCACCATCTTTAACAGTGTAGAAAGACGTACTTCCAGATGCCAGCATCTCGCGTACCCATGCATTGGGTTCCACACCTTCTGACATCATCATCTCAATACCTTTCTCAATACCAATTGCATCCCATATTTGAAAGGGACCATGTCCCCAACCAAATCCTGCTTTCATAGCATCATCAATCTTATATAAGTCTTCTGTGATTTCAGGAATTCGGTTTGAAACATAAGCGAATAAGGCAGATAAATGTTTTCTGTAAAATTCTCCTGCTTTATCTTTTCCTTTGACTAATACTTTAAAACGATCTGCAACATTATCGATTGTTTTGGTCAATTCTAAAGTGGCAAATTTTGCTTTTTTATTTGGTCTGTATTCTAAGGTCTCTAAGTCTAAAGAAAGAATTTCCTTTTTGCCTTCAGCTGAGATGTTTTTTTTGTAAAATCCTTGCCCTGTTTTACTTCCTAACCATTTATTCTCCATCATGGTATTGATGAAATCTGGTATTTGAAATAACTCTAATTGCTCATCATTAGGACAATTATCTTTGATTCCGTTTGCTACATGAACTAGGGTGTCTAAACCAACAACATCAACCGTTCTAAAAGTTGCCGATTTTGGTCGACCTATAACAGGGCCAGATAGTTTATCTACCTCTTCAATGGTCATGCTTAGTTCTTTAACCACATGGAATACATTCATAATACTGAAGATTCCAATTCGATTACCAATAAATGCAGGAGTATCTTTTGCGACCACTGATGTTTTTCCTAAGAATTGTTCACCATAACCATTTAGGAATTCTAAAACTGATGCATCGGTTTTTGGACCTGGTATGATTTCAAATAATTTTAAATAGCGCGCAGGATTAAAGAAGTGTGTCCCACAGAAGTGTTTTTGAAAATCTTCACTTCGACCTTCGCTCATAAATTTAATAGGGATACCAGATGTATTTGACGTAATAAGTGTTCCTGGAGTTCTATGTTGTTCTAGTTTTTCAAAAACCTGCTGTTTAATATCTAAACGTTCAACAACAACTTCCATAATCCAGTCTACACCCTTTACTTTAGCGATATCATCTTCAAGGTTCCCTGTGGTGATTCGATTTTTAAATGATGGGTGATATAATGGAGCCGGTTTTGATTTTATTGAAGCGGTTAACGCATCATTTACCAATCGGTTTCTCACTATTTTATCCTCAAGGGTTAAACCTTTGGCCTTTTCTATATCATTTAGTTCTCTCGGTACGATGTCTAATAATAAAACATCGACTCCAATATTGGCAAAATGACAAGCGATTCCGCTTCCCATAATTCCTGATCCAATAATGGCTATTTTTTTAATTCTACGTTTACTCATCTTATTTTAAAATGTGTTCTTTTTGATTGTATATCTGTTTATTGGAAATCATGTTATTGATAACTTCGGCTACCTTATAGAAACTCAATAATTCTTCACCTGAAACATTATCCTTTATTGTTTCATTAAAAGTGAGCACTTTTTCTCTAGAATAAGCTCTTTTTTCTCTACCGAATTCAGTAAGATAAATGAGTACACCACGACCGTCTTCTGGATTAGGTTTACGTTCTATCAAACCTTTTTCTTCCATGCTTTTTAGAGTTCGTGACAAACTGGTAGCCTCCATTCCCATTTTAGGTCCAAGAGATGTGGAGGGTGTCCCGTTTTCTGGATCAATACTCAGAAGAGCAAAGCCAGTGGCCATGGTTGTGTCGAATTGAGATGCTTCCTCATTGTACATCTTATTTACAGCTAACCATGTGGTTCTCAGGACGTAGTCAATTGTTTTATCTTTCATATGTTGAAATTTGAAACCCAAATATACTAAAAAATACTATGCGTGCATAGTATTTTAAGGAAAATTATGCGCGCATAGTATTTAATGATGAGATAGCAGCTAAGTGAATTTATAAATTGATATCTAGAATCTCTTTACGAGATTTAACACCAAGTTTTGAATAGATATTGCTCACGTGAGATTTCACTGTGCTTAAACCAATATTAAGCTCATCTGAAATTTCTTTGTTTGTTTTTCCGTCTTGAAGAAATATAAAAATCTTTCGTTCTTGTACACTAAGTGTTTTTAACTTATTTACTTTCCGCAATACCCAAAAATAATAACTCAACAAAATCCCAATTAGAAAACAGGTAATACCTATGAGAATATTTGAATAAGATTTTTTTTGATTTTCTATAGGTAGGCTATTTCTAAATTCTTTAAAATATAAAGATTTGTTATGTGACCATTTTTCAATATAATCTGAATAAAATTGTTTATTGATACTATAGTTGTTTTCATATTTGCTTTTGTAAAGTGCATAAAGCGATACTAATGCATTAGAGGAGGAGTCTGCTACAAATCTTAGCTTCTCATTAATACCCTTGGTTATAAATTCTCGTTTGAGATATGTTTCTTCTAGTCCAGTACTATCTATAAATCGAGAAATTTGATTAATCTCATTTAAGGCTATATTTTGCTGATTGCCATATACTTTAGATTGATGAAAAGGACTGTTTTTATTCTTCTTTTTAATGGAGATATTAGAATTCTTTTTAGTAATAATAAAAATGTGGTTTTCATCGTTACCGCCTATAATAAGTGAGGCTGGAGGCGCATCTTTTTTTGAAATATGAATTCTATATAAATGTTCTTCTTCTGGTAAAAAGGATGTGTCGAATTTAAAATTTCCATTAGCATCTATTCGCGCTACAGATACGATCATGGAATTAGACATTGTATACATTTTATTGAACGAAGGAATTAGAGATAAGTAGGCATTATTACTCCAGGTAGAATCTAGTTCTATGGTTCCTTTGATGTCATAGTGTTCCTGTTTATTCTGTGCAGCACACAATAAACAAGAACTAATTATGAATAATAAACTGATGTGTAAAACTCGTTTAGTTTTGGACATTAATATCAATATTTACATTTCTTGCCAAGACTGAATTTCTACTCGTCCATTGGCATTTTTTGGAATAAATTTTATAATCCAAGTTCCTTTTTGTGGTTTACTAATATACTTATTGATTTGTCCAGTAACGCCTTCTTTAAGCATGCTAAACAATGAATCGTTATCATCAGATTCCATGCTTTCTACAGAGAATTCTCCTTGTTTTTCTCCAGAAGGATCGTAGATTTGTATGGAGACATTTCCTTTTCTAACACCACATTTAATGCTAAGCCTTAATGCTGAAGTATTTTCAGTAATCTTAATCTCTACATTTTGAACTTTAGATGATTCTTTAAATCCGAGATTTCGAGTGGTTAAAAATTCTGTTGATTGGGCAAAAGTACCGATACTTAAAAAAAGAGATAAGACTAAGACGGTAATTGATTTTGAAAATTTCATAATATTCGTTTTTAGATTAATACTACAAATTTAGAATGTTAGTATATTAACCGTCGTTTTTTCAAGTTTGAAAAAAGGTTTAATAAAGTAGGAATAATGGTTATAACTTGCGAAAATTCCCTAGGCTCTATAAATTTTGTCGTAAAGTTCTTGATAAATATCTTTAATGATATCTCGTTTCATTTTCATGGTAGGTGTCAAGTGACCACCATCAATTGACCAAACATCAGAGGTGAGTTCAAAGCGTTTAATCTGTTCCCATTTACCAAAGTGTTGGTTGTATTTGTCGATTTCTTTTTGAATTCGTTTCATAACAATGTCTGAAGTTGCAATCTCAGCATTTGATGTGCCAATCGTATGACCTTTATGAGCTATCCAATCTCTAATAAATTCAAAATTAGGTTGTATGATTGCTGCTGGCATTTTCTCTCCTTCACCAACCACCATGATTTGTTCTATGAAAAGTGACTGCTTCATATCGTTTTCTAAAAGTGGAGGAATTACATATTTTCCGCCAGACGTTTTAAACATTTCTTTTTTACGTCCAGTAATTTTTAAGAATCCGTCCGCATCAATTTCGCCTTTGTCACCTGTATGGAAATAGTCACCTGTCATAACGCTCGCCGTTTTTTCTGGATCTTTAAAATATCCTTTCATAACGTTTGGACCTTTTATGAGGAGTTCGCCGTCTTCGGCAATTTTAATTTCGACATTATCAATAGGTTTGCCTACTGTACCCACCTTAAACATATTATTTTTATACATGCCTACGGTTACTACTGGTGAAGTTTCAGTAAGACCATAGCCTTCCATAACTTGCATACCTGCAGCACAAAAGATGCGAGACAGACGTGGTTGTAATGCGGCACTACCGGAAACCATCGTTGTCAGTTCTCCTCCCAGAGCGTCTCGCCATTTACTAAAAATGAGTTTATTTGCTATTTTTAATTTAAATTCATACCAGGCACCATTAGCACCGTAAGGTTCCCATTTTTCGCCCAGTTTTACGGCCCAAAAGAATAAAGCTTTCTTGATCCCTTTTAAATCTTCACCTTTAAGCATGATTTTGTCGAATACTTTTTCAAGTAATCTTGGGACAACACTCATTAGGTTCGGTTTTATCTCTTTGGCATTATCACCAATTTTATCAATACCTTCAGCAAAATAAATAGAGGTTCCAGAGTGTTGGTATACGTAAATTAATACACGTTCGAATATGTGGCATATTGGTAAAAAACTCAATACCCGTGTTTGTCCTTCTTCTAGTGGTACTCGTGATGCGCTATCTAAAACATTACTCGTAATATTCCAGTGCGTAAGCATGACGCCTTTTGGTTTTCCTGTGGTTCCTGATGTATAAATAATAGTAGCAAGATCATCGGGTAAAACAGCATCTTTTCTGGCTTCTACCTCATTTTGTGTGCTGTCATCTTTACCAAGTTCGAAGAGTTCAGAATAATGTTTACATCCTTCTATATGGTCAAAAGAGTAGACCTCTTTTAACTGAGTGTTTCCTAGTACTTTTTTTACTTTTTCAAAGACTTCTTCATCAGAAACAAAACAAAATATGGATTCGCTATGATTTAATACATATTCATAATCTTCTGCGCAGATGGTAGGATAAATAGGAATATTTTGAGCGCCGACTTGAAGAATACCAATATCCATGATATTCCATTCGGTTCTATTATTTGTTGAGATAATAGCAATTTTATCATTCTTTTGAACTCCTAATTTTAGCAATGCTCTGCTTACAGCATTGGCTTTGTCTAGATATGATTTAGTAGATGTTTTTATCCACTCTCCGTCATATTTTGTAACTAATGCAGCATCAAGATTATGGGTTTCTAATTGATAGTAAGGGAAGTCGAAAAGTCTCGTTATTTCTGTCATCGTCTTTGAAAGGATTGTAGTAATGCAAAATAGGAAATAATAAGGGAAATTCAAATGACAACAACAAAAAAGGAGTTGCAATGACACAACTCCTCAATTTGTTGAATTTTATCTAAAATAAATAGTCAATACTTTACTACAAATAACTTAAACTAATAAACCCTATATATTAATTTTTTGCTGACCGACTATCATTTCAAAGTTTAAAGTTAGAACATCTAAATAATTAAATGGTGTAAAAAATCGTAACTAGTCATTTTTAAAGACAGCTTTTAACAACGGATAGTCTTTTTTGAAGTAGGACTTTGGGCTTTCATTCATAAATAGTTTGAAATCTTTAGCAAAATGAGACCGGTCATAATAGTCATACATAAATAGCAAATCTTTAATTGCTATTTCCTGATTTTCATATTTACGCATTAGTTTTATAAAACGATATAAACGCACGTATTTTCCCGGTGTCAGTCCAACTATTTTTTTAAACTGCGTCTCTAAGGTTTTTTGGGACATGTCAACTTGATTAAGAATGCTACTAATATTTAAAAGCCCTTCTTTTTGTTTAATAAGATCAATTGCAATATCAATCTGCTGTGTTGTTTTATTTGTGTTAAGTTCTAAATTAGAAAAGAAATGATCGAGATGTTTTACGATATCCTTTGGTGTTGAAAAGGTTTTAAAAACCTTGAGTAGCTGCGCATTAAAATCTGAATGAAATACTTCGAGGGATATATGTTTATTATCTATTGTTGAAATATCTAAGTTTAATATTTTAAATAATGCCGTGGGATGGAAACTAATTCCGAAGGATAAAGAAGGTGCCGAACAATGTAATTGATACGACCGAAAGAATTGACCGCTAATGATGGTGTCTTTTAAAACCATTTCTTTCTTATTAAGGAAGGCTTTTTGTTCACCGTAATACAAATGAGTGATATGTGTAAATCCTACGGGCAACACAGTAGATTGAAATGGTAGTGAATTTTCTGTAAACGATAATTGATAATACTCTTCAATCAAATGAGGAACTTTGTTGTCAAAATAACTTAGCGTCATATTTTTAGATTAATTGTAGGTAAAATAATACATCTTGGAAAGGTAATGATTACTCTATATAATTGCAATACTCTATTGGTAATCATTGCCGGTTTATAAATTTGTTAAACGAAAAGGCGAAAATCAGTAAATATATTTTATAAGAATCTACGCAACCTTTTAATGGTTTATGCATCTCTTAAATATCAACTAAAATTATATGTTATGAATAAACTAGTTATATTACTCCTTTTGTTTTTGAGTTTATGCTCTTGTGAAAATGATGATAGTAATACCACCGAGTTTAATATTCAAGATAAAACCTTTGTGATTACAAACTATATATTAGAAAGCAGTATCGATTTAAATGGGGACGGCGTTTACTCTCAGGACCTATTAGAAGAAGGTAATGCTTGTGTTATTTCTGAACTTTATTTTCGATTGGATGATACTTTTGGAGCTCCAAACTACAGGTCGCTATCATTAATAGTAAATGATAATCAAACTCAAACTTATGACTGTATTGAGCCCGATGGTGCAAGACTTGTTTATCAACAGATTGATGCTGTTGTCAATGTAAGCTATAATAATGTGTTTTATTATGATGGGGAATTATCAAATGACAACAATGTTTTGACTTTTAATATACCATTTGAACATTTATATGGATTAAGTCTTTTCGGTGATAACGATATTATCAGACCCGACGGAACCATTGAAGAATATACAGGTGGAGTCATGGCTATTTACGAACGTGTCGATTAGTTTGTACAACTCTAAATTCTTGTAATTTAAGATAAAACCTTCAAGTTAACTTCAGGGTTATTTAATGCATACCTTAGTGTTTTTCTACCCAAAGTCGGGCATTGACAAATGCCTCTATCCAAGGAGATACGTCATCTGTTCGGTGTTTAGGATAATTTGCCCAATTCCATTGAAATGTTGAACGTTCAATATGTGGCATCATCACTAAGTGTCGACCAGTTGTATCACAAAGAATTGCAGTATTATAGTCTGAGTCATTCGGATTGGCTGGATAACTATCATAACCATATTTAGCCACAATATTATAATCGGATTCGTCCTTTGGAAGTTTAAATTTTCCTTCACCATGACTAATCCAAACCCCAAGGGTGGCATCTTTTAATGTCGATAACATTACCGAATTGTTATCCTGTACCGTTACCGAAGTGAAAGCACTTTCATGTTTATAAGACGCATTGTGATGCATTTTACCATGTTCGTTATGCTCAGGGTTAATCAATTCTAATTCCATGAATAACTGACAGCCATTACAGATTCCAACTGATAAGGTGTCTTCACGATTAAAAAAGTTTTTAATCGCTTTATTCGCATTCTCGTTATACTTGATGGCTCCAGCCCATCCTTTAGCAGAACCTAATACATCAGAATTACTGAAACCACCAACGGCACCTAGAAATTGAATGTCTTCTAGAGTTTCACGACCAGAAATTAAATCGGTCATATGAACATCTTTAACATCAAAACCAGCTAAGTACATTGCGTTAGCCATTTCACGTTCAGAATTACTTCCTTTTTCACGAAGAATAGCGGCTTTAGGTCTTGGTTTACTTGTATCTACTTTTGGTAATTGTCCCGTAAAATGCTTCGGAAAATGATAAGTTAAAGGTTGTTCTGTGTAATTTTCATAGCGCGCTTTTGCTAAACCGTTAGCTGTTTGCTTTTGGTCAAGAAGAAAAGAAGTTTTATACCAAATAGCTCTCATTTCAGAAACATCAAAAGAGAATGTGTCTTCTTGATTTTTAATACTTACTTTTTCTGAATTATTTACTGTACCGATATTAAAAAATTCAATATTATTTTGCAATAAGATTGATTCTACAGACGCATCTGCTTGAAAAACAAGTCCTGCATTTTCTGCAAATAGTACTTTTATTGAATCGTCTTCATTTAAAGACGATATATCAAAATTGGCACCTAAATTTCTGTCAGCAAAACACATTTCTAATAAGGTCGTAATCAATCCTCCAGAAGCTACATCATGGCCCGCAGAAATTTTATCATTCTTAATTAGTTGTTGAATGGTATTAAATGTGTTTTTTAAGAAAGCGGCATTTTTGACATCTGGAGCCTCATTTCCAATAGTATTTAATGTTTGGTTAAAAGAACTCCCTCCTAATTTAAAACCATCTTGTGAGATATTAATATAATAGATATTTCCGCCATCAACTTGTAAAACGGGTTCCACTACTTTAGAAATTTCATTACAGTTTGCTGCAGCAGAAATAATAACTGTTCCAGGAGAAATGACTTCACCATCTGGATATTTTTGTTTCATTGATAATGAATCTTTTCCCGTTGGAACATTGATCCCTAAATCTATTGAAAAGTCAGATATCGCTTTTACAGCTTTATATAAACGCGCATCTTCACCTTCATTTTTACAGGGCCACATCCAGTTCGCAGATAATGAAACAGATTGTAAATTATCTTTTAAAGGTGCCCAAATAATATTAGTTAAAGATTCTGTGATTGAATTTCTACTCCCAGCTTCTGGATGAATTAAACCAGAAATAGGAGAGTGGCCTATAGATGTTGCAATTCCTTCTTTTCCATTATAATCTAATGCCATGACACCAACATTATTTAAAGGAATTTGTAAAGATCCAACACATTGTTGTTTGGCAACTTTACCACCAACACATCGATCTACTTTATTTGTTAACCAATCTTTACATGCAACAGCTTCTAACTGTAAGACTTGCTTTAAGTAAATGTGTAAATTTTTGGTTTTATATCTCGGGTTTTTATAGTTTCTTTTAACTGTTTTGTCTGTTAAAATCGTTTTTGGAGAGCTGCCAAACATGTCTTCTAAGGCTAAATCCATTGGTTTGTCACCTTTGGTTTTAGATACAAACGTAAATCGATCATTACCTGTAACGTTTCCAACGGTGTACATTGGAGAGCGTTCACGATTTGCGATTTTTTGTAAAGTATCTAAATGTTCTTCAGCAATAACTAATCCCATACGTTCTTGAGATTCATTACCAATAATTTCTTTAGCAGACAACGTTGGGTCACCAACAGGTAATTGGTCTAAATCAATTTCACCTCCCGTATCTTCCACGAGCTCTGAAAGACAGTTTAAATGCCCGCCAGCACCGTGATCGTGAATAGAAACAATATGATTCACTTCGCTTTCTATCATGCCTCTAATAGCGTTAGCAGCACGTTTTTGCATTTCAGGATTAGAACGTTGTACAGCATTGAGTTCAATGCCAGAAGCAAATTCTCCAGTATCTGCGGAAGAAACTGCGGCTCCACCCATTCCAATCCTGTAATTTTCTCCACCAAGAATTACAATTTTATCACCTTCTTTAGGAGTATCTTTTAGGGCTTGTTGAGCTTTCCCGTATCCAATTCCGCCAGCTTGCATGATTACTTTATCATAACCTAGCTTTCTAGCTTTTGATGCGCTTGATGAGGTGTTTTCTTCATGTTCAAACGTTAAGACAGAGCCTGTAATTAAAGGTTGACCAAATTTGTTACCAAAATCTGATGCTCCGTTTGAAGCTTTTATTAAAATATCCATTGGGGTTTGGTATAGCCAAGCTCTAGCATCAAATTTTTGTTCCCAAGGGCGATTGTCTTCCAAGCGCGAATATGAAGTCATATAAACAGCGGTTCCTGCCAAAGGTAAAGACCCTTTTCCTCCAGCAAGACGATCGCGAATTTCACCACCAGAACCCGTTGCAGCGCCGTTAAAAGGTTCTACGGTAGTTGGGAAATTATGAGTTTCGGCTTTAAGCGAAATCACAGATTCAAAGTCTTTCTTAGCGTAGAAATCAGGGACATCAGAACGCTTTGGCGCAAATTGCTCGACTATAGGGCCTTTAATAAAGGCGACATTATCTTTATATGCTGAAACAATAGTGTTAGGATGCTGTTTCGATGTTTCTTTAATCATCTTGAAAAGCGATGTCGGTTGTTCTTCGCCATCAATGATAAATGTTCCGTTAAATATTTTGTGACGACAGTGCTCAGAATTCACCTGAGAAAATCCAAAGACTTCAGAATCTGTTAAAAGTCTACCAATCTTTTTTGAAACACCTTCTAAGTAGTCTATTTCTTCATTATTTAAAGCTAAACCTTCTTGTTCATTATAGGCCGAAATGTCTTCAATATTGAGAATATCTTCTGGTTCAATGTCGATGGTAAAAGATTCTTGATTTAAGCTGTTGTATTTTTCAGAGATCATTGGGTCATAGCCTGTGAAATCAGCTGAACATACTTCAAATTCCTCTATACGAATTATCCCATCGATACCCATGTTTTGAGTAATTTCAACGGCATTAGTGCTCCAAGGGGTAATCATTGCAGCTCGCGGACCAACAAAAAAAGCATCTAGAGATGCTTGTTCTATTATTGGCAGGTTACCAAATAACCAAATTAATTTAGTTATGGTTTCTGCTGATAATTCTTTTGTGACTTGAACAGCATAAACCTTACTGTTTTGGTTTCCGAAGAAATGAATCATTATATCGTATTTTGTATTGAATTTTTGAAAGCTCAAATTTACACTTTTTCAATGTAATTCGACACGATAATAGTGCTGAATATTGAGAGTTATTCACTAAATAATTCACAATAGGATTTACTTTTTCTAAATTGAATTCTTTACTTTTAAATGACTTAAACGAAATCTATGTATACAAGGCGAATATTTCCAGTAAAAGGTGTCATTAAATGGACCCGCCGTCACATTTTTTTATTTTTTATTCTTTCTACAATTCCTGTCGTACTTTTTGATGTTGCGGGTCTCAAATGGTTGCACGTGCCCTGGCTGCCACTGGGAGTGCTTGGTACGGCTGTTGCATTTATTGTGAGTTTTAAAAATAATGCATCCTATGACCGCTTATGGGAAGCTCGAAAAATTTGGGGAGGAATTGTAAATGCATCACGTTCATGGACAATTATGGTCAAAGATTTTATTAACAATGATCATTCTAAAATTAAGCTTTCTCATGAAGAATTACATGAGATTCATAGAGAGATGGTTCATCGCCATATCGCTTGGTTAACAGCATTGCGTTATCAAATGCGTGCAGATAAACCCTGGGAACAGCATGTGAAGGCACAAAAATCAAATCGAGAATTTAGAGAAGCTCACTATTTAGTATGTGAGGATACGATTCCTATCGAAGATGCAATTAAAGGCTATATTTCTGAAAGTGAATACCAAGAGGTTTTTGCTAAAGGAAATAAAGCCTCACAATTATTAGGGATTCAATCGAAACGATTAAAAGAATTAATGCAACAAGGATTGATTGAAGATTTTAGACATATGGAAATGGCTAATATGCTTGTTGAATTTTATGCTTTACAGGGAAAGAGTGAGCGTATCAAAAACTTTCCATACCCAAGGCAGTTTGCGACACTCAATTATATGTTTGTTTGGGTGTTTGTTATCTTATTGCCCTTTGGGATATTGGAAGGCTTTGAGGCCATAGGAATTCATATTATTGAAGACCTGACGACTCATGAATCTAAAACTTCGACATTACATAGAATTCAGCAGTTTATTGCCAATCATTTTGTTTGGTTTTCAATTCCTTTTAGTACGCTTTTGGCCTGGGTATTCCATACCATGGAAGCTATTGGTGAGAACACCGAAAATCCTTTTGAAGGAGGACCAAATGATGTCCCAATTACCAATATGAGTAGGAATATAGAAATTGATATTAGGCAGCTCATAGATGACAAAGATATACCATTGCCTTTTGAATGGAAGAACGATATTGTAATGTAAAAAAAAGCAACTCATTAGAGTCGCTTTTTATAATTATAAATTCAGTTTATTGTTTAATTAATTTCTTCGTCGAACTGTTTTGATCAGACTTTAACCGAATGATATACATGCCTTTGGATAGATTCGATATATTTAATTTATTTTGATTTGCTGTTACAATTTGCACTGATATTCGTTTTCCTAAAATGTCATAAATTTCAGCTACAATATCTCGATTAGATAATATTGTTACTTCATTTTCACTAGCCGGATTAGGAAACATTTTGAAAGTTTCGGCAATGTCAAATTCATCCACAGACAACACATCTTGCCATATATCAAAAACATACTGTGGGTTGTCTATAAACGGATTTCTATTGTCCTGATGCAAAAAAATCGCGTTATTTCTATCGATTTCCTTTTGGCTTACGGGATCATTAACATGCCAAGAATACAACATGTCTAAAGCCCATTGTTCAAAAACACGATTGCTCGAGCCATCTAACATGCTATCACCATCGCTATCGTTGGCTTCCCAGCCACTAATTAGGTTTTCGTATCTAGTGGCTACATAAAAGAACCCACGAGCAATATCTCCTTTAAATTCATCTGCGGGCTCGAAAACCTGACCTGTTGGACCGGTGATACTACTGGATCCTCTTTTAGAGCCATTTAAAGATGTATAACTTGCTGATGCGACTTCACCGTAAGCTAAATTTCCGCGTTCAGCATTTACTTTCTTATCTGATGGAATGACATGAAAAGCATCAGCAAAAATGGGTAAGCTTTGTTGGTCGTCAAACCAACTTCTTGGAAAACTATGTTCTCTATTAAATTTTGAGCATTCGCTTCCGCCACCTGATCCCATATCTTGATCGACAACAAAAGTGAAATTACAGTCACTATACATATCCCAAACCTTTCCATCGGGACGCACATCAGATGTTTCATAAAGTGTCCAAAGCTGACTATAGGTGACAGAATTATCATGAAACGGTTGACCGTTATTATCATTAACATCATCAATAATATTTTTAAGCTGTGTTTTTAGAGCAAACCCAGTTCCTGTAGCAGCATCGTAATATCCCGGTGGAATTTGTGCAGAGCTTATAAATGCAGTAAGAACTGCAAAGCAAAAGTAGATGTGTTTCATGTGTTATTTATTTGTCTTTTCAAGCAATGCCATGTAGAATCCGTCATAACCTGTTTCATGTGACAATATACTCTTATCTTTTATGAATTTAAAATTTTCACCCATTTCCGAGGCTAAAAAACTATCAACTTGCTGTCGGTTTTCTGAAGGTAAAATAGAACAGGTTGCATAAACTAGTTTGCCGCCATCTTTAACAATTCTTGAATATTGTTGTAAAATTTCCTGTTGTGTTTTCTTAATGCTTTCGATAAATTCTGGTTGTAATTTCCATTTCGCATCTGGATTTCGTCTCAATACACCTAGACCTGAACATGGGGCATCAATGAGTACTCTATCAGCTTTATCATATAGTTTTTTGACGACCTTGGTTGACTCAATGGTTCTTGTTTCAATATTAAACGCACCATTACGTCTTGCTCTTCGTTTGAGTTCATTTAATTTATTTTCATAAATATCTAATGCAATAATTTGGCCTTTATTTTCCATTAACGAGGCAATGTGCAATGCTTTTCCGCCTGCACCTGCACAGGCATCTACAACCCTCATGCCTGGTTTAACATCTAAAAATTCTGCGACTAATTGTGACGAGGCATCTTGTACTTCAAAAAGACCATTTTTAAAAGCTTCCGTTTGGAAAACATTTGCTCTCTCCCTTAACTTCAGAGCATTTGGATACCCTTTAATGCTTTCAGTTTCTATGTCATTGTCGAATAGTAGCGACTGTAGTTTTTCTTTAGTAGTATTTAAAGTATTGACTCTTAAGATGACATCAGCTTGCACGTTTAAAGCAGCTATTTCTTTAGTCCACTTAGATTCTCCAAGTTCTTGAACCCCTATATCATCTAGCCAATCTGGAATAGATTCTTTGAATTTTCTGGTCTTTGTCAATTCGTCAAAACGGCCTTTTATTTTTCGTTGAGGTGTATTCTCGAAATATTTCCAGTCTGGTAATTTAATACCTCTTAGCGTGGCCCAAACTGCAAAAATTCTCCACAAATTGTCTCTGTCATAAGGGGCTTTAACTTCAGCTATTTCGGCATACAAACGTTTCCAACGCACAATGTCATAGGTTGTTTCGGCAACAAAGGCGCGATCACGACTTCCCCAACGTTTATCACGTTTTAAGAGTTGTTGAATCACTTTGTCTGCATATTTTCCTTCGTTAAAGATGAGAGTTAATCCATCAACGACGGCAAAGCATAAGTTTCTGTGTAAGCGCATGATAAAAAATTAAGCATGCAAAGGTACATTAAAATGTTTATTTGGGATTTGTTTATCTATTAATTCGTTAAGCTTTTCTATTTTTATACAAACAAAATTACATATGCGCTATCCATTTCTTCTATTTATCATTTTTTCAATATGTTTTAACTGTCGAGAAGATAAAGTTCCTGTGCGTACTCAAAATTTTAATTCAGTTTTTATAGAGCCCATATTTATTGATTCCACCACAAGTATTAGAGCTATAGATTTTAATGATGATTACATCTTTTATGGAAGCTCAAATCATATTGGGTTGATTGCTCTGGAAGCTGAAAATAAAATAGATCTAACGAATTTTGAGTTTAGTTCTAAAAAGACACATTCTAAAAATGTCATTACGCATGAGGATAAGCCCTTAGCATTTAGGGCTATCAAAAATGTTAATGGTGACGTGTTTTTCATGTCAGTCGCTAATCCTGCTAAGTTGTACAAAAAACATCGAAAATCTAACGCCCCTCTTTTGGTTTACGAAGAGATTGGAGAAAAGGTGTTTTATGATGCTATAGATTTTTGGAATAGCCAAGAAGGTATTGCTATTGGTGACCCCACAGAAGATTGTATGAGTATTATCATTACGCGCGACAGTGGTGACACCTGGACAAAATTGGCTTGTGATAATTTACCAAAAGCTAAAGAAGGCGAAGCTGCTTTTGCTGCAAGTAATACCAATATAGCTATTGTTGGCGATAAGACTTGGGTGGCCACAGGAGGGAAGTCTAGTCGGATTTTATATTCACCAGATAGGGGTAAAACTTGGGAAGTTTATGGAACACCAATAGTGCAGGGCTTAGAGACCACGGGTATGTATTCTATAGATTTTTATGATGAATACAACGGATTCGCCATAGGAGGAGACTATACTAAAGCGGCGGATAGTTCAGCTAATAAGATTAAAACACAAGATGGTGGAAAAACATGGCAATTAGTTGCACAAAATCAGTCACCTGGTTACAGGAGTTGTGTGCAATATGTCCCTAATAGTGAGGCAAAAGAATTAGTTGCTGTTGGTTTTAAAGGGGTTGATTATTCTAAAGACTCAGGAAGTACGTGGACTCACCTCAGTGATGAGGGTTTTTATACGATTCGCTTTTTAAACGATAGTGTGGCTTATGCAGCAGGTCGCGGACGTATATCAAAATTAACCTTTAAAGAATAAAAAAGAAGCCATAATGGCTTCTTTCAGTTCTAATTACGTTTGCCGCGTTTCTCCCTAAATTCTCTTAAGCGTTCTAAGAGTTTTTTATTGAACGCATCTTCAGCAGCTTTTAAGCGAATGATCTTTTCAGCTGAAATAACCTTTTTTAGATCATTGACTAGAGTAGTTTTAGCAGCATGCATATCATTTTCAGCTTTCGTTAGTTTGTCTAATAATAGATTCGCTTCCGCATCTGAAAGATTACCTTGTCGCATTTTCATTTTGATTTCCCTCAAATCTTTATCTCGAACATTTTCGGCTTTAGCTTCAAAAGCATTGTAGATTGGCCAGAATTTTTGAGCTTCTTCTGAGCTTAAGTCTAATTGATCAGTGAGGAAAGCTATTTTTTGCGCTTTAATGCGTTCTTTCATTTGACCGTCCCTTTGGGCAAAGCCATATACACTGAGTAGCAAGGTTAGTATAAGGATTAATTTTTTCATTTTTTCTAGGTTTATTATTCTAAAATAGATTGAATATCTGCATTTTCTAACAGGTAAGATTCCAAGTTGTCTTCGTTATATGAGGTTTCAATAATCGTGAAACCATCTTCTAATAAATCAGCATCAGATAATAGCTGTGCCAATTCATAGCTGTCAAGGTCTCTCGTCTCTAAATAATTTTCTACCATATCCACCGATAATTCATCATTGGTATTTCCATTAATGAAAATGGCAAAGAGCAACACCAAAGAAGCTGCAACACCAGCAATGTAGTAGAATGATTTTCTATAACTCAAGGCTATTACAGGTGAGTCGTTCTCGAGGTGTAATTTATTAAGAACACTCTCCTCAATGGAGTCAAAGTAATTTTCAGGAACTGAAAAACCTGGCAATTCAATACCTTCAATAGTTTTTTTATCTTTTATACGTGCAATTATTTTAGCGTCAAAAGAATCAAAGTATTGATCAGGAGTTTTAAAACCTGCCGACTTGATGGTATGTAACTTTTTGTTTTTCATTTGTTTCTATGACTTCAATTTAAGCCATTGGTTTAATCTGATGTTAAAATAGCTTCAATTTTTTTTACGGCTATATGATAGGATGCTTTTAAAGCACCTTCGCTTGTCTCAAGAATTTCAGACATATCTTTGTATTTAATATCCTGAAAATATTTCATATTAAAAACGAGTTGTTGCTTGGCTGGTAATGTCGCAATCGCTTTTTGTAATTTATATTGAATCTCATCACCCTCAAAATAGACATCTGCTTTTAAATTGTTCATCATGTGTTCTTGAGTTTCTACATTCCCAATATTCAAGCGTTTTGCATTTTTATTAATATGAGTAATGGATTCATTGGTCGCAATGCGATACATCCAAGAGTATAATTTGCTATCCCCCTTAAACTTACTAATGTTTTTGTAAACTTTTATAAATGTATTTTGTAACACATCGTCGGCATCGTCATGTGATTTCACAATATGACGAATATGCCAATAGAGCCGTTCCTTATATAGACTGAGTAATTCTCTAAAAGCTGCTTCTTTAGTAGTTGAGGTCTGTAGACGTTGTATGAAATTCTGTTCGTTGTCCAATGCAAGCATTTTCTATTTAGACCCTACAATGTACTTAAAGTTTAATCAAAAGAAATATTTTTTATTAAAATATTGATAATCAATAAGATATATTAAATAATATCGATAAAGTGTAAAATAATTACGATGAAATGCACTTTTTTCTTGCACAGTACATTTATTTGCTTTATGTTTGTCTCAGCCTAACCTACTTAATTATTACCATTGTCCCCAAATATGGTAATAGAACTGAAAAGGATGCGACCCAAATCGCATCCTTTTCTATTTTTTATTAAATACACTAAAAGAGAGTAGTTTTATCTATTCAAAACTTTGCATGTCTACCAGCTTTTTGTAAACACCGTTTTTAGCAATTAGTTCTACATGTGTGCCTTGTTCTGCTATTTCGCCTTTTTGCATCACAACAATTTTATCGGCGTTTTGAATAGTTGACAGTCGGTGTGCAATCACAATTGAAGTTCTGTTTTTCATCATGTTTTCCAAGGCTACTTGAACGAGGCGTTCACTTTCCGTATCTAATGCCGATGTTGCTTCATCTAAGATCATAATTGGAGGATTCTTTAAGACTGCCCTGGCAATACTCAAACGTTGTTGTTGGCCTCCTGATAGTTTGCCGCCAGAGTCACCAACATTAGTATGTATACCGTTTGGTAAATCTTTTACAAATTCCCAGGCATTCGCAATTTTAAGTGCTTCGATGACCTCTTCGTCTGTGGCATCCTCTTTACCTAACAAAATATTGTTTTTTACTGAGTCATTAAATAGAATAGAATCCTGAGTGACTAAACCCATAAGACTTCTCAGAGAGTGTTTAGTCATACTTCTAATATCTGTACCATCAACTGAAATATCACCACTTGTAACATCATAAAATCTTGTGACTAAGTTCGCGATGGTTGATTTGCCACTTCCAGATTGCCCTACTAAGGCGATACTTTTTCCTTTGGCTACCTTGATTGAAAAGTTTTTAAGTACAAAGTCTTCTTCATATTTAAAAGAGACGTTATTAAGTGCTATTTCCGAAGTAAAATCTTCTTTTTTGATGGCATTAGCATTATCTTTTAAAGGGGATTCTGTATTTAATATTTCTAGTACGCGTTCAGCAGCAGCATTCCCTTTTTTAACACTATAACTCGCTTTACTAATAGCTTTAGCAGGTGTTAAAATATTGTAGGCAAGCCCCATAAAAGTTAAGAATTGTTCACTTTCTAAGCTTTGTTCCACTAATACCATACGTCCTCCAAACCATAATAAGACCCCAATTACTCCAATACCAAGAAATTCACTTGTTGGTTTTGCCAGGTTTGTTCTGTTTAATAAGGAGTTCGAAAAGTGAAAAAAGCGTTGGGTCGATTCTTGGAATTTCCGATTAAAAATGGTTTCCATATTAAAACCCTTGATGACTTTAAGTCCGCCTAAAGATTCTTCTAATAAGGATAAAAAATACCCTTGTTCTTTTTGGACTCTATCAGATTTTCGTTTTAAACTTTTTCCAATAAGTGAAATGATAATTCCAGATACGGGTATAAAAATGAATACAAAAAGTGTAAGTTTAACACTGATGGTCAGCATAAATAGAATTGTAAAAATAATGGTAAGTGGTTCTCTAAATAGCAGCTCTAAAATGGATAAAAACGAATGTTGAATTTCTAACACATCCGTTCCTAATCTTGCCATAATATCTCCTTTTCGTTTTTCAGAAAAGTAAGACAGCGGCAATTCAATTGTTTTTCCGTAGAGTTCATTTCGAATATCCTTTAAGGTGCCATTTCTCAAGAATGTAATAAAATACATTGCTAAGTAATTAAATACATTTTTAAGTAAGAAAACCACCAGTATCAGAATGATTACAAAGGTCAAAGCTTTGGCAGCGTCGTTATCAGCAAGTTGACTGATATGATAATTTAAATAATCATTGAAATAGGTCGCGGCTTCAGTAAACCCTTTGTAAACTGGTTTTTCAGTAATTCTTGTGGCTTCTTTATCAAATAACACTTTTAATAAGGGCATGAGTACCATAAAAGATAATCCAGAAAAAAGAGCATAAAAGATATTCGCTATGATATTTAAAATGGCGTACACCTTATATGGTAATGCAAAACGCAGTATTTGTTTAAAGTAATTCATTAATTACAAATTCATGTCATTTAAGATCGCATCAATACGAGCTTCCAATTTTTGTTCCGTAGCCTCAAATGCTGCCATATTGTCTAAGCTAGTATTGACACTGATATAGAACTTAATTTTAGGTTCTGTACCACTTGGGCGTAAGGCGATTTTACTACCATCTTCGGTATAATATATTAATACATTCGACTTTGGAATATCTAAAACTGTTTGTGTTCCAGTGGTCAAATTTTTTGCTATTGAAAGTTGGTAATCTTCAATTCGAATTACTTTAGACTCATTAACTGTTTGCAGCGGATTCTCTCGTGCTTCAATCATCATTTGTTTAATTTCCTGAGCACCTTCAATACCTTTTTTGACAAGTGAAACCAGACGTTCTTTGTAGAACCCATGTGCAATATATAGATCAATAAGTTCTTTATATACGCTAATACCTTTAGCTTTTGCTTGTGCAGCAATCTCACAGGCTAAAAGCGTTGAAGTAACAGCATCTTTATCTCGCACAAAATCCCCTACCATAAAGCCGAAACTTTCTTCGCCACCTCCTATAAAATCCATATTTGGAAAGTCTTGAATCATTTTAGCAATCCATTTAAAACCAGTAAGACCAATCTTGCATTCTACGTTATAAGCATTTGTCAATACAGACATCATTGGAGTAGATACGATTGTAGATCCTACAAATTGATTTCCATTGATTCTTTGAGCATTTTCCCATTGTTTTAGAAGGAAATTGGTCATTAAGATCATTGTTTGATTTCCATTAAGAATCACCAATTCGTTTTCTAGATTTCTCACGACTACACCTAAACGGTCACAATCTGGATCGGTACCAATGACGATATCACCTTCAACTTTCTCTGCGAGTTCAGTTGCCATTTTTAGAGCTTCTGGTTCTTCTGGATTAGGAGATTTTACCGTTGGAAAATCACCATTAGGTTCACGCTGTTCTTCAACAATATGAACATTGGTATAGCCAGCACGTTTTAATGTTTCTGGAATAGCAGTGATAGAGGTGCCATGTAATGAGGTAAATACGATATTTAAGTTTTGTTTCGCCTCAACGGGTGTATTGAAACTTCCGTTTTTTATACAATTATCAATAAATACATCATCCACAGCTTGTCCAATATACTCGATGTGATTAGGATTGGCTTCAAACTTGATTGTCGCATAATCTAAACGATTAATCTCATCTATAATTTCTACATCTTGCGGCGGAACTAATTGTCCACCATCTTGCCAATATACTTTATAGCCATTATATTCTGGCGGATTATGAGAAGCTGTTAATACGATGCCACAGTGGCATCCTAGATGTTTTAAAGCGAATGATAATTCAGGTGTTGGACGCAGTTCTTCAAACAGATATACATGAATATTATTCGCTGAAAACACATCAGCAACAACTTTTGCAAGAGATTTGCTATTGTGTCTGCAATCATAAGCAATGGCCACCTTTAAATCTTCTGAAGGGAACTGAGCCTTTAGATAATTGCTGATACCTTGCGTGTTTTTACCAAGTGTATATTTATTGATACGATTGGTACCAATACCCATCACACCTCGCATGCCACCTGTACCAAATTCAAGATCTTTATAAAAACTTTCTTTAAGCTCAGTGGTGTTGTTGGCCATTAAGTCTTTTATGTAGTGTTGAGTCTCTATATCGAAAGTTGGGGTGAGCCAAGTGTTTACGCGATCTAATAGTTGAGGTTCAATTTGTGTCATGTGTAAATATTATGCTGTAAAAATACGTAATTCAATACTTTTGAATTTGATAGCTTATGCAAAGTTAAAGGTAGATTTTGAAATTAAATTAAATCTACTTAAAAATTAAGTTCTTGTTTAATTAAATAGCGTTTAGAATCTCTTTTTGTTCTTAAGATAATCTCGCCTAAAAACCCTGCTATAAAGAACTGTGATCCGAGTATCATGGTTGTTAGTGCTATATAAAATTGAGGTCTGTCCGTAATGAGACGCCCTGTTGGATTTACGAATAGTTTATTGATTCCTAAATATACCGCAAATACAAATCCTATGGCAAACATGAATACACCTAAAGCACCAAAAAGGTGCATTGGTCGTTTTCCGAAGCGTGATAAAAACCAGATGGTAATAAGATCTAGAAAACCATTGATAAAACGATCCATTCCAAATTTAGTTTCTCCATACTTTCTGGCCTGATGTTGCACGACTTTCTCGCCAATTTTAGTAAATCCTGCATTTTTGGCTAATACGGGAATGTAACGATGCATTTCTCCGTTGACATCAATATGTTTTACAACAGTTTTGTTGTAAGCTTTAAGTCCGCAATTGAAGTCATGTAGTTTTACACCTGAGGTTTTACGTGCTGCCCAATTGAATATTTTAGAGGGTAAATTTTTTGCAATCACAGAGTCGTAGCGCTTTTTCTTCCATCCCGAAACCAAATCAAATTTTTCTAAAATTATCATATTATAGAGCTCAGGAATTTCGTTAGGATTGTCTTGAAGATCTGCATCCATGGTAATAATCACATCACCTTCTGCTTTAGCAAAGCCAGCGTGTAAGGCTTGCGATTTTCCGAAGTTTTTTAGAAATCGTATCCCTTTAACATTGGTGTCTTTTTGAGATAATTGCATAATGGTAGACCAAGAATTATCGGTACTGCCATCATCAATAAAAATGATTTCATAAGAAAAACGATTGGACAGCATAACATTAGCAATCCAATCGTGTAATTCTGTCAATGAATCTTGTTCGTTAAGTAGTGGTATAACTACTGATATGTTCATTTAGTGTTTTTGAATGTTTAGAGTTCAAAAATAGGGATTTTATTTAAGCTTCGTTGGGGTCTTTTCGTTTTACAATTGCGGCTACGATAAGTCCGAGTAATGCTAAAATAACAAGTCTTACTACATAAGATTGTAATTGAGCTGCAGTAGAAAAGTTATTTTGACCCTCCATTTTCGCCATAGCTTCGTCGATATTCGCTTGTGGTGCTCCCCAGTTCTCCATCGTTTCTGCAGTCATGGTTATGATTTTATCGTTAATATATTCTGCCGATTCTGGATCTACAAAGTTAAAAATCACGATACCAACAACGGTACTTATCAAAGTACCAATTGCTATCGTTATGAAATAGGAGGTAAAGGCGTCTTTAAATGACATGAAACCGCCCATAGCTTTACGGGATTTTAGCGCTGCCGCAAGCCCGAAACCAATTATTATAAATATGAGTAAAATTCCTAGCCACCATGCGGTGAACAGGTCTATCATTACAGCATAAACTAAAACAGTGATGGCAGCTAGCGCTAATCCTAAATAGAGTCCGTAGTTTGCCGAGATTGATTTTAATGATTTTTCCATAATTTAATTTGATTATTTAGTTATTATATCAGTTAGTATCGTGTTCTTTATATTTGTTACATCTTTATTCTAAAGAAAAAAAGAAATAAATTATTGGTAATTTACAAAAATTACTTAAATTTGCACCTCCAAAATAACAAGGATTTTAAAGTTAGAAGAGATGAAAAAAGGAATACATCCAGAGAATTATAGATTAGTAGCTTTCAAAGACATGTCAAATGAAGATGTGTTTTTAACTAAATCTACTGCTGAGACAAGTGAAACTATTGACGTTGATGGTGTTGAGTATCCAGTGATTAAATTGGAAATTTCTAGAACATCTCATCCATATTACACTGGTAAGTCTAAATTAGTAGATACAGCAGGTCGTATTGATAAATTCAAAAACAAATACGCTAAGTTTCAGAAAAAATAAACTGAGACTAATCTTATATACAAAGCCTTCAGGATTTTCCTTGAAGGCTTTTTTGTTATCCATAATTGATTTACTTTTAACATCTAACACGAAACATCATTATGAACTATATTCTTTTTGATGGTCCAGCGCGTAATAATTTGTTACCGTTTACCTATACCAGACCCGTAGCTGACATCAGAGTTGGGATTTTAACCATTAGAGAAAAATGGGAAACATTTTTAGGTTCCACCTGCACTACATTGACAGAAGCGTATTTATCTGAGAAATACCCAATGGTAGAACTTGAAGAGAATGTGATGATTAATGCGTCATATCTTCCCAATCAGGAGTTAATAGAACTTATAAAGAACATTAAAGAAAATCAGGCCGTGTTTCATGGTGAAGATGTTATTGCATTTTATACCACAGATTCACAGGACGAGGTCAATTTTGAGTCATATGAGGCTATAGAGTATGATAATGCCTCTCTTAAAATAGAGCATACTTGGGATGTTTTTGCAAAAAATGGTGAAGCAATTAAAGCCGATTTTGAGCTCCTTACAAAGGATAGAACCTCACAGCCAATTTCTAAAACTAATAATATTCTAGGAGCTGAACATATCTTTATTGAAAAAGGTGCCTCCTTAGAGTTTGTAACCTTAAATGCTAATTCTGGCCCTATTTACATCGGTAAAGATGCCGAAATCATGGAAGGAAGTATGATAAGAGGGCCATTTGCTTTATGTGAGTATGCTACTGTGAAATTAGGGGCTAAAATCTATGGGCCAACTACAATAGGACCATATAGTAAAGTAGGAGGTGAAGTGAATAATTCAGTTATTTTCGGATACTCTAACAAAGGTCATGATGGGTTTTTAGGTAATTCGGTGATAGGTGAATGGTGCAATTTGGGTGCAGATACCAATAACTCTAATTTGAAAAACAACTATGCTGAAGTGCGTCTATGGGATTATGAATCCGAGGGATTTGCCAGAACCGGATTGCAGTTTTGCGGACTTATGATGGGAGATCATAGTAAATGTGGCATAAATACTATGTTTAATACTGGTACAGTTGTAGGGGTGAGTGCCAATATCTTTGGAAGTGGATTTCCAAGAAATTTTGTCCCAAGCTTTTCTTGGGGAGGAAGTTCCGGATTTAAAACCTATTTAACCAAAAAGGCTTTTGAAGTTGCAGAAGTTGTAATGCAACGTCGAAATATTGAATTTACTGATAAAGACAAAGCAATTTTAGAACAGGTCTTTGAACATACCAAAAAATGGAGAAAAGGTGATGATTAATCTTTAAGATGATAAAAGGAATGTTGTTGTTTTACTCTAAACGTTTCTTTTTGACTCGTTTTAAATCTAAAAGATTGATTGGGTTGATGCCTAAACCAGACACATTTTTTCTTGTAAAGCGCACGACTTCATCGTAAAATAGAGGAACAACAGGTGTTTGAGACATAACCAAACTATCCATTTTAGTATATAATAATTCCCGTTGTTTGATGTCTGTTATCATAAAGGCGTCTTTATACCAAGCGTCAAATAGTTTACTTTTGAAATGGGTATAATTAGGACCATTAGGTGCAAAATTTTCACTGAAATATAAAGACAGGTAATTTTCAGCATCTGGATAATCTGCGACCCAACTAGCTCTAAAAAGGTCTAGTTTTCCATTGGCTTTGGCGTCTTTTAAGGTGGCGGCAGGAATCACATCCACATATACAGTGATGCCAATTTTTTGAAGTTCTCTTTGGATATATTCACAAAAACTCAAATAATTACTTGTGGTAGTTATGGTGATTTCTGGATTAGAAATACCTGTTTCAGTTTTAAATTGTTGAACAAGTTGTTTGGCTTTTTTTGGTTGAAAAGTAAAACCGATAGTGGCGTCATGCCCAGGTAAGCCTTTAGGGATAAAACCACCATGAGCAGGAATACCGATACCATTACGCAAGTAAGTCATCATCTTTTTTCTATCAAAGCCATAATTTATGGCTTGTCTTAACACCTGTGATTGCATTTCAGGAATCTCAGAATCCATAAAAAATGCCAGATATTCTGTATTAAGATAGGGTCCGCGAATCATATTAACATCCTCTATATAAGTATCGCGTAAGCTGCCATTTGCAGTGAGGATTTCATCTTTATAGGAAGCGTCTAGACCCGAGACGAAATCTATATTACCTTGTGCGAATTGTAGAAATTCACTTTGCTTATCAGGTAAAAATGTGATCGCTATAGCTTCTAAATAGGGTAATGAATTTCCACTCGTATCACGCTCAAAATACTGGCTGTTTCTTCGGAAAACTAGCTTTAAATTCTCCTCCCAGCGCTTGAACAGAAATGGACCAGTCCCAATTGGATGCGCTCGAAAGTCACTGTCGTAGTATTCCACAATTTCTTTAGGAACAACTGAGCAATATTTCATAGTTAATAACCCTAAAAATGCAGGAAAAGGTTGTGTCAATTGTACTTGGAATTCAGAGTCGTTTATAGCTTTAAATGAGGCTACCTTATTGAGTATCCATCGCCCTGGAGAGGCTACTTTTTTATCTAATAATCGATTAAAACTATACTCAAAATCACTAGCCTTTACTTGTCGTGTTGAATCTCTACCAAATAATGCATGTTTATGGAACTGTACATCAGTTCTTAGCATGAATGTATAGGTAAGTGCATCTTCTGAAATGGTCCAATCTTTCGCTATGCAAGGCTTAACACTTAGGTTCTCATCCATTTGAACCAAACCGTTAAATAATTGATTAATAGCCCAAATATCTGCATTGTCTTTTGCAAACGCAGGATCTAATGACCCAATATTTTTGTGCTCGTTATATTTAAACACCATCTGATCTTTATTTGTTTCGGTGTCATTTCCACAAGAAATGAGTAGGAATGAACCTAAAAAAGATAGAATTAGCCTTAGAAGTAGATATTTAGTGCGTACGCATTTTAGCATGTTACTCATTAATTGTAAATTTGCCCACTCAAAATTAGAATCGAGTAAATATAAATAGATTTCTCAGCTCCCGGAAACTCTTAACAGAGATATGAATAAAAAAGTCGCATTTTATACCTTAGGTTGTAAACTTAATTTTTCTGAAACCTCGACCATTGCCAGAAATTTTTCTTCGGAAGGCTTTGAGCGTGTAGATTTTAAAGATAAAGCAGACATCTACGTTATCAATACCTGTTCGGTTACCGAGAACGCAGATAAACGCTTTAAATCTATTGTAAAACAAGCTCAGAAAGTAAACCCTGATGCCTTTGTGGCTGCTGTGGGTTGTTATGCGCAGTTAAAACCACAAGAATTGGCTGATGTAGAAGGCGTAGATTTAGTATTAGGAGCTACAGAAAAATTTAAAATAACCGATTATCTCAATGACCTTTCAAAAAACGATATGGGAGAGGTACATAGTTGTGAAATTCAGGAAGCCGATTTTTACGTTGGGAGTTATTCATTCGGTGATCGTACACGTGCATTTTTAAAAGTTCAAGACGGTTGCGATTATAAGTGTACCTATTGTACCATACCTTTGGCAAGAGGCATATCTAGAAGTGATACCTTAGAGAATGTACTTCAAAATGCCAAGGAAATTTCGGCAAAGAATATCAAAGAAATTGTACTTACAGGCGTAAATATAGGAGACTATGGAAAAGGTGAATTTGGAAATAAGAAACACGAACATACCTTTTACGACCTAGTGCAAGCTTTGGATAGCGTTGAGGGTATTGAACGTTTGCGCATTTCTTCAATAGAACCTAACTTACTAAAGAATGAAACAATTGAGTTTGTATCAAAAAGCAAGACATTTGTGCCCCATTTTCATATTCCGTTACAAAGCGGTAGTAATGAGATTTTAAAATTGATGCGTCGCCGCTATATGAAAGAACTATACATAGACCGCGTTTCGCAGATTAAAGAAACGATGCCTGATGCTTGCATTGGTGTTGACGTTATTGTTGGCTTTCCGGGAGAAACAGATGAGTTGTTTTTGGAAACTTACAATTTTCTTAACGAACTAGATATATCATATTTACATGTTTTTACATATTCTGAGCGTGACAATACCACAGCGGCAACTATGGAAGGTGTTGTATCTAAGAATGTAAGAGCCAAACGAAGTAAAATGCTTCGAGGTTTGTCTGTTAAGAAGCGCCGTGGATTTTATGAAAGTCAGATTGGAAGTACAAGAACGGTACTTTTTGAAAATGAAAATAAGGAAGGTTATATACATGGCTTTACTGAAAACTATGTAAAAGTAAAAGCGCCTTGGGATCCTGCATTGGTCAATACACTTCAAAAAGTTCAATTATCTGAAATTGAAGATGATGGAATGGTTAGATTTCAGTTTCTACAAGAAATATTACACTAGAACATTTGTGTAGTATATTTCTTACACTATATTTGCCGCTTAATCAAAAACAACTTATTTAAAATGAAAAAATTTTTTCTAAATCTATTTGTATTGTCAGCATTAGTTTTAACATCCTCTTGTTCTAGTGATGATGATGGTGGAACCACAGATGCTAATGTAGTAGGAACATGGCAATTAACGTCATTGCTTACCGAGACTAGTATTGACATTGATAATAATGGAACTGCATCAAATGACCTTTTGATAGAATCAGATTGTTACCTTAATGAAACCATTTCTTTTGGAGCAAATGGAACAGGAACAATTAATACAAATTCATATTTAGATGTTGAGGCCGAACTTGTAGTTGGAACAACGGACGAGTTTACTTATACTATAAATTGCTTTATTGAAGAAGATACATATAGCATGTCTTACACCGTAAGTGGTAATACTGTAACTGTAATTGATGAAGATATGTTTACTGTTATAGCGACTGTAAGTGGAAATACAATGACTTTCGTAATACCAGAAGGCTATGAAATTTTAGATGATAATTTTGAAGTAGTAGTAGAAGAAGATTTAACCTTTGTGTATACTAAACAGTAATTTACCTATTCGATACAAAAAAATCCGAAGTATTAAACTTCGGATTTTTTTTTGTCTTATATTCTGATGCCAACGGGTAGCATCTTTTTATATTTTCTATGTCGCCTAATAAATTTTGCAATTTCAGGACTTGTTGGAACCACACTAATGTTCCGTTCTGCGATATTTTCAAACACCAGTGTTAAAAATTCTTCTTCAAAGTCGTCATTTGAAATACCGTCAGGTATAATGAGTTTAGTTAAAAAGATTTTTCGGTCTTGTAGCGAATACTCAATCTTTGCAAGTTCACCATCTACTTTTAATTCAAATTGACGTAAAAAGTCATTGTCTGTTAATTCAGCAGCATCAATCATAATATTTTGTATTTTATTTCAATGGTCGGTAGGGTAGAACTATACTTTTGTATAGTTTTGTGATGCAAATTTACGAAAAATATCATAGATATTAAAAAACGTTTAGTTTAAAGGCTTATGCAACAAGAAATTATACATGTGTATTTAATGCCTGGATTGGCAGCAAATCCAAGTATTTTTGAGCATATCAAATTACCAGAAGACCAATTTGAAATCCATTGGTTAGAGTGGATAATTCCTGTTAAACATGAGTCGCTAGAGTCCTATGCCAAGCGTATGATAAATAAAATAACACATGATAATGTGGTATTATTAGGAGTGTCCTTTGGAGGTATGCTGGTTCAAGAAATGAGTAAGTATATGGAGCTGCGAAAATTAATTGTTGTATCCAGTGTAAAATCTAAACATGAACTTCCAAAACGAATGAAGGTAATGAGGTTCACTAAAGCGTATAAACTATTACCAACACAATTAGTAAGTAATATTGACGTATTGGCCAAGTATGCCTTTGGAGAGACAATTACAAAGCGCATAGAATTATACAAAAAGTATTTATCTGTAAATGATAAACAATACTTAGATTGGGCTATTGAAAATGTTATTGAATGGAATCAACATCAACCGGTTGAAGAAGCTATTTATATTCATGGAGATAAGGATATGGTATTTCCACATTCCTGTAAAGGTAATTGTATCGTTATTAAGGGAGGTACGCATATTATGATCATAAATAAGTACAAATGGTTTAACGAGAATTTACCAAAACTAATACTCCAAGATGCTTGAAAGCAAGCATTTAATTTTATACTTTAGTAAAAAAATGAATTATGACGTTTATTAAAAATATTTTAGCAGCAATTGGTTTAATCTGTGTGTCTGGGCTATTTATTTTTGCTGTCCAAGCCGAAAATGGTCTAACGGATAAGAAGGAGGTGATAGATCCACCAAAGATCATCAATGATTATAATATTTATGCGCTTTCTGTTCCTGAAAATTTAAATTTTGCGGGAGAACCAATGCCGTTAGAAGATCCCGATATATATGAACGTATGGATCGTGAATTATTGGTAAATACCTACTGGCAATCTAATGGACTGTTGATGTTCAAGAGAGCTGAGAAATACTTTCCAGTGATTGAATCTATTTTAAAAAAGAATGGTGTTCCCGAAGATTTTAAATATTTAGCGGTTATCGAGAGCGGTCTTACAAACGCTGTTTCACCTGCCGGAGCGCGAGGTGTTTGGCAAATTATGAAAACAACAGGGCGTGAAAATGGATTGGAAATCAATTCTAACGTTGATGAACGCTATCATCTAGAAATGGCTACTGAAGTCGCTTGTAAATATTTATTGAAAGCGAAAGAAAAATTGGGTTCATGGACTTTGGCTGCAGCGGCATATAATGCTGGAAATTCGGGAATATCAAGACGATTAAGCGAACAAGGAGTTGCAGATTATTATGACTTATTGCTCGGTGAAGAAACAGGGCGTTATTTATTTAGAATTGTTGCTTTGAAGGAAATACTCAATCATCCTAAGAAATATGGATTCAATTTTTCAACAGACGATTTATATCAAACCATTCCAACTTATAAAGTAGAAGTTGATACTGTGGTAACAGATTTCACAAAGTTTGCAGAACGTTTCGGTATTAACTATAAGATATTGAAGATTCACAACCCTTGGTTAAGAGAACCGAAATTAAATAATGCTTCTGGAAAGACATACTATATTAAGATTCCGAAAGAAGGGCATTATTCAGTAAAACCATAGATGATTGGTTTTTTAGACCACCTAATGGCGCTCTATGTCTTTAGTGTAAGGTTGTTATAATAGCTTCGTTAGAGTTGTCGTTTCCAAAAAGGATTAATTTAATTTGCTCATGAGCAGTTTCAAAAGCAACTCCAGTATCATCGTTCTTCAAATGAAGTGTAAATTTCCGATCAATATTGACTAGTTTCTTTTCCTCAGAAATGTAAAAACATGCAGGCGCACCAAACGAATGTTTGTATGGTTTAATAATTTGATTGGCGTTATTGTCTCGCTCATTCACATAAGTGATATTTATAAGTGAATTATAATCTCTAGAACGGTCTTTGGCCACAGATTTAGAAGTCCAAAATAAAATCACAATATCCATTTGGTCTTTATACATTTTGGCCATTTTATTAATTGCTTTAATTTCATCGCGATTTATTTGCTCCCATGCGGTTTTTGTAATTAAAAGAAAGGAATGCTCAATATCTGAAGTGTTCAAAATACCACCTTTAACCATTTTAATTTGCATGTCTAAAACATAGCTATTTTTTAAATAGTTAGTAAATAACGAATCGAACAAAAACTGCGCATATTCGCGATTGTCATTTTTAATGGCCGCGTCTGATTTCGTCTTATAGGCTTTTAAATGCTTTGCTATTTCATATTCAAAATAGGTTTTAGGCTCTTGTGAAAAAGCCGAAAACATAAGTAAAAATACAATGAGGTTTATACATATTCTCACGTCTAAAGTATTTAGTTTTAGACAAAGCTAGAGCCCTTTTATGGGCTACTGTAAAATAGTCGTTAAAAGGTGTATAATCTTAGAGAAACGTATATTTTTGTCGATTTAAGTCGATGATTGACAGTGAATTAGAGATGATTATCGTCTCATATTTCTATTGCCGTAATGTTGTTTTGGACCTTGAGAACGTTTCATGCCATCTTTCATCATTTTAATTTGCTCGGTAAGAATACCGCGTTTATCCAATTTTTGAGCTTCACTAAGTAACTGCTTAGCTTCTAAAGGTCTGCGCTTGCTAAAAGCAATTCCGGCAAGATTTAATTTAGCCATAGCAACATCGTGATCCATCGATAATCCTAACCCTAAGGCTTTTTTGAAATATTTTTCAGCATCATTCATATTTGACTGAGCCACCATAATACCGTTTAAATAATTGTAATAGCCTTCTTGTTTTTTTACCAAAGCGCTGGAAGGGTTTTTAATTTTATTCAACCATTTTTTTGCACCTTCGAAATCCTGTTTTCTAAGTCTTAAGAATGCAAGCAGAATGAACTCATTTTTAAAGTAAAGAAATATAAATATAAATGATAATAATATATACATAATACCATTGCCAATATAGCCTTCGGTAAATTGATATACAGCGTAAGCGATAATTAAACCTGTAATGACAAGCTTTATATTTTTATTGAACATGTTTTTCTATTTTGTATGTTATTTCTGAAATAATTGTCGTTGGTACTTCTACATTCTTCATGTCTCGCATGATAGAGATTCCTGAGTCATTAGATGTTGACGTCATCCTTTTAATAAAACCAGTTTGAAGTGAAGATACTATATCAGTCGTCATTTTTCCAGTTAAATTCATTGCAATGGCACCATCATCAGTCATAAAGATGACATCACTCGTCCCTTTAATAAAAACGTCATCATTTGTAATCTGTTCTAAAGTCCATACATTAGTAGCGGACATTTCACCATCAAAATTATTACTCCAAGAGTCACCAGTGCGTAAACTTTTATTCGTGTAAATGTAAGTCATTTGTTCAAAACTTTGCGCTAAGCTTTCATTGCCAAACTCTTTTCTAACCGATTCCTTCATCATCTCTCGAGTAAAGTCATCAAAGTCACCAGCCGAATTAATCATATTATCAATAAGCTTTTCAGATCCCGAAACAGACTTGATTTGTCCTGTTTTGTACATTTCCATATATAGATCTGTTGTCACCAACTGAGCAAATATTTTACCTTGTATATCATCCTCTGGAATTTCGTCTTTAGTATTAATCTTAAAAATCTCGCCTAATAAATTTGATGTTGAAATCATTTTAAAGCGATCAAATTTAAATTTAATATGATACAAGCTGTCAGTAACGATTTCAACAGAAAAAGTAAAATCACCTTCAAGTAGATTAGTCATTTCATGTTTAGACCCGTTCATGTTTTGGACAATATCTTGTTTGGCAGTTTGTAGTACTTTAAATGTGTCACCGGCATTTAGACGATATTGCAGGGTGGTTTGAGCATATGTCAAATTGCTTGCTACAATACCAATAATTAAAAATGTAGTAATAAATGACTTCATTGAATGTTTAATTTTCGGGTTACAAAGAAACTAATTTTTTGCCAATTTGTAAGCAATATATAGTGTCATATATGTAAGGAATTCTTGTTTTTTATCTCCATGGGGTGATATGATACACTTTTTTTCAAGATTAGAAATAATTTTAATTTTAGATTTGTCAAAGTAAAAAGTCTTTGTATATTTGCACGCAGTTTTGGGAACAGCTCGAGACGATTAAAAAAGATATAAGTTTTTTAAAAATATAAGACAATGCCAAAAAGAACGTTTCAACCGTCAAAAAGAAAGAGAAGAAATAAACACGGTTTTAGAGAAAGAATGGCTTCTGTAAACGGAAGAAAAGTTTTAGCACGCAGAAGAGCTAAAGGAAGAAAGAAATTGTCTGTATCAACTGAAACAAGACATAAAAAATAATGATTAACAATTGTTAATATTTTAAAGGTGTTACTTAGGTGTAGCACCTTTTTTTGTACCTATATCTTACTTATTTTTGAAATCTAAAAAAAAACGAAAATGCCAAAGAACGAAAAACTAAAATCTATCCTAATTATTGGTTCAGGCCCTATTATTATTGGACAAGCTTGTGAATTTGACTACTCTGGGACTCAAGCCTTAAGATCACTTAGAGAAGATGGAATTGAAACTATACTTATCAATTCTAATCCAGCAACAATCATGACTGACCCTACAATGGCAGACCATGTGTATCTGTTGCCTTTAACCACAAAGTCAATTATTAAGATTTTAAAAGAGCATCCGCAAATTGATGCTGTTTTACCAACAATGGGAGGACAAACAGCTTTAAACCTTTGTATTGAGGCTGATGAAAAGGGCATATGGGAAGATTTTAATGTTGAAATTATTGGTGTAGATATCGATGCAATAAACATTACCGAAGATAGAGAGAAGTTTAGAGAGCTCATGCTTAAAATAGGTGTTGGCATGGCACCTCAAGCGACAGCGACCTCTTATTTAAAAGGAAAAGAGATTGCTCAAGAGTTTGGGTTTCCTCTAGTAATTAGAGCATCGTTTACTTTAGGAGGTGATGGTGCCGCTATAGTTTACAAGGAAGAAGATTTTGATGAATTGTTGACACGTGGTTTGGAAATTTCACCCATTCATGAAGTCATGATCGATAAAGCCTTAATCGGATGGAAAGAATATGAATTAGAATTACTTCGTGATTCAAATGATAACGTCGTTATTATTTGTACAATTGAAAATATGGATCCTATGGGAATCCATACTGGTGATTCGATTACTGTTGCTCCGGCAATGACGCTGTCAGATAAAACATACCAAAAAATGCGTGATATGGCGATACATATGATGCGAAGTATTGGTGATTTTGCCGGTGGTTGTAATGTGCAGTTTGCTGTAAGTCCAGACGAAGAAGAAGATATTATTGCTATTGAAATTAATCCGCGTGTGTCGCGTTCATCGGCATTAGCCAGTAAAGCAACAGGTTATCCAATCGCAAAAATAGCTGCTAAATTAGCAACAGGGTATACCCTTGATGAGTTGAGTAACCAGATTACCGGCTCAACATCTGCATTATTTGAACCAACTTTAGATTATGTTGTCGTAAAGATACCAAGATGGAATTTCGATAAATTTGAAGGTTCAGATAGAACATTAGGACTCCAGATGAAGGCCGTAGGTGAAGTCATGGCTATAGGACGTTGTTTCCAAGAAGCATTGCATAAAGCTACGCAGTCTTTAGAAATTAAACGAAACGGATTAGGGGCAGATGGAAAAGGATATAAAGATTATCAACAAATTATTGATAAGCTAACCTATGCTAGTTGGGATCGCGTATTTGCGATTTATGATGCGATCCAAATGGGTATTCCATTAAGTAGAATTCATGAAATCACCAAAATAGATATGTGGTTCTTAAAACAATATGAAGAGCTACATGAACTTGAAAAAGAAATTTCGACTTATACAATAGATACTATAGAACGCAATCTATTACTTGAAGCTAAGCAAAAAGGTTATGGCGATCGTCAAATTGCACACATGCTAAAATGTTTGGAAAGTCAAGTTTATAATAAACGTGATGAGTTTAAAATCAATCGTGTTTATAAATTAGTTGATACCTGTGCTGCTGAGTTTAAAGCTCAAACGCCATATTACTATTCCACGTTTGAGAATGAAGTAGAAACAGCAGACGGAAATAAATATTCGGCCAATGAAAGTCAAGTATCCGATAAAAAGAAAATTATTGTTTTAGGTTCAGGACCAAATCGAATCGGACAAGGAATTGAGTTTGATTACTGCTGTGTTCATGGTGTTTTAGCGGCCTCAGAGTGTGGTTATGAAACCATCATGATTAATTGTAATCCTGAAACGGTATCAACAGATTTTGATATTTCTGATAAACTCTATTTTGAACCTGTATTCTGGGAACATATCTACGACATTATTCGTCATGAAAAACCTGAAGGTGTTATTGTTCAGTTAGGCGGACAAACTGCATTAAAACTAGCTGAAAAATTAGATCGTTATGGGATTAAAATTATAGGAACAACTTATAAGTCGTTGGATTTAGCTGAAGATAGAGGATTATTTTCTAATCTGTTGAAAGAAAACAACATTCCGTATCCTGAATTTGATATTGCGACCACTGCAGATGAAGCTTCGGCGATTGCTGATGTGTTAGATTTTCCAATTTTAGTGAGACCTTCTTATGTTCTTGGAGGCCAAGGGATGAAAATTGTAATTAACAAACAGGAACTAGAAGAGCACGTCGTTGATTTACTTCGAAGAATGCCTGGAAATCAATTACTTTTAGACCATTATCTGGATGGTGCAATTGAAGCAGAAGCCGATGCGATTTGTGATGGTGAAAACGTCTATATCATTGGTATTATGGAACATATTGAGCCTTGTGGAATTCATTCTGGAGATAGTAATGCAACACTACCCCCTTTTAATTTAGGTGAGTTTGTAATGCAACAAATTAAAGACCATACTAAGAAGATTGCCTTAGCTCTTAATACCGTTGGATTAATCAATATCCAGTTTGCAATTAAAGATGATATGGTTTACATTATTGAAGCTAACCCTAGAGCTTCGAGAACAGTGCCATTTATTGCTAAAGCGTATGGAGAACCATACGTAAACTATGCAACAAAAGTGATGTTAGGTGCTAAAAAAGTTACCGATTTTGATTTTAATCCGAAATTAGAAGGATATGCCATTAAACAACCAGTATTTTCATTTAATAAATTCCCTAATGTCAATAAACAATTAGGGCCTGAGATGAAAAGTACGGGAGAAAGCATCCTTTTTATCGATAGTTTAAAGGATGATGAGTTTTATAATCTCTATTCGCGACGTAAGATGTATTTGTCTAAATAGTTAATTTTTCGATAAACGGTAACTTAGAGTTGCGATGAAATTAGTATTTTAGCTGAAGAAAATAAGAAAATTGCAAAATTGGAATCATTATTGCATGATAATGATAATCAGTTAGTTCAAGAGAAAATAAAAATAATGAAAACAAAACTACTATTACTTGCTTTATTAATGTCTTCACTTACTTGGGCACAAGTTGTTGCAAATCAAGTTGATGATTTTGAAGATGGGTCTACAGAAAACTGGCAAATTGGTGGAGCAGCGGGTCCTGAGAATATGCCTATGAATGTGGCTACTGACGGTCCTGCAGGAGTGGATGATAATTTCCTTACATATACCTCTTTAGGAGGAGCAGGAGTAGCCAGTAAAATGGTTATTTTTAATGCAGGACCAACATCACAATGGTCTTCTAATTTTTCTTCTGAAGGTGTTATCGCCATAAGAATGAATGTAAGAGCATTAACTAACAACTTAAATTTAAGAGTGGCATTTCAAGGTAGTGGAACAAGAATTTGTACCACTAATGCGGTAACAGTATTAGCAGGAACTGGTTGGTCAGAAATAACAATACCAATTTCTGCAAGCGATTTTACACTGGTATCTGGTGGTTCTACTATTGAAACAGCGTTAACTACTGTTAGTGCTATGCGTATTTTAAGTAGTGGCGCTCCGACTTGGGCTGGTGCAGATGCTATTGCAGCTACTTTACATTTGGATAATATAACTGCAGCAACAACTTTAGGAGTAGCTGATGTGGATGATCAAGACAACAAGTTCTCGATATCTCCAAATCCAGCAACATCTATGTTGAATATTAGACTGTCCAATTCACTTGATAATCCCAACGTTAGCATTTATGATGTTCTAGGTAAAAAGGTGTTTTCTAAAACCTTAAGTGCTATGACATCTTCAATAGATGTCTCAAGGTGGAATTCAGGAGTATACTTGGTAAGAGTTTCTGCGGATAATCAAACATTAACACAACGATTTGTGAAGCAATAAAAAGCTAATGATTATATAATATAAAAAAGACCATCAAGTATTTGATGGTCTTTTTTTAGACTGTAACTTTAGTTAATCAGTGCTATCTGGAAGCTCTATTTTAACACGGTAATTTTTTAATTCGTCAAGGTAATCCATATGCGAAAAGTCTTCACTATCAAATTCATTCTGCCTCGAACGTTTGGTTTCTATGCGTTTAATTGCTTTTAAAAAACGTTTAAGTTCGTTTTTGTCATTGATTATTAAGCCGGGTACCTCGACGCTATTTCCATGATCATCTTTAGCTACCATAGTAAAATAAGAGGAATTACAATGTGTAATAGCCCCTGTTTGAATATTTTCAGATTCTACTCGAATACCAACCACCATTGAGGTATGTCCTACATAATTTACTGAGGCTTTCATAGTCACCAATTCACCAATTTCGATGGGATTTAAAAAGTCAACGGTATCTACAGAAGCTGTGACGCAATAGGTTTCAGAATGTTTTGAACCACAGGCAAACGCAATTTGATCCATGAGATTTAAAATATATCCACCGTGAATTTTTCCTCTAAAATTAGAGTGCGAAGGTTGCATAAGTTGCGACATACTTATGCGTGAAGAGTCTATCGTTTTATAAGTCATAGCGTTATTATTCATCATCATCTTGAGCCCGTTTAATGATGGCTTCAGGTAATGACTTCTTTGCCTTGGCACCCATTTTTTTGAGTTTTTCGACACTAGTAATTAAATTACCTCGACCTTCTACTAATTTATTCATGGCCGAAGAATAGTCTTTTTTAGCATCGTCAATCTTTTTACCAACACCGGTTAAGTCTTTTACCAACCCTTCAAACTTATCGTAAAGGGCTCCAGCTTGCCTTGCAATTTCAATAGCATTTCGTTGTTGCTTCTCGTTGTTCCACATGGTGTCAATGGTTCGAAGCGTTGCCAATAAGGTAGACGGTGTTACTATAACAATATTTTGTTCAAAGGCTTTGTTGTAAATAGAATTGTCTTCATTTATAGCTACAGCAAAAGCGGGTTCTATGGGAATAAATAACAATACAAAATCTGGTGATTCGATATCATACAAATCTTGATAGTTCTTTTCTGAGAGTTGATCGACGTGTTTTCTTATAGAATTAATATGTGCTTTTAGGTGAAAAGCGCGTTCATGGTCTTCAGCATTGACATAGCGTTCATAATCTGTTAGTGATACCTTACTATCAATAATCATTTTTTTGCTATCTGGAAGATGTAAAACAACATCAGGAAGAACACGGGTTCCATCAGAGAGATTGAAACTTTGTTGTACGTAATACTCTCTGTCTTTTTCTAGTCCAGATTTTTCAAGGACACGTTCTAATACCAATTCGCCCCAATTTCCTTGCATTTTACTATCACCTTTGAGTGCTTTTGTTAAATTGGTAGCTTCTATTGTCATTTGTTGGTTGAGATCTTTTAGTCCCAATAACTGTTCTTTTAAAGCCGAATGCATACTAATGCTTTCTTTTTGAGTATCCTCTACCTTTTTTTCAAATCCTTGAATCCGCTCTTGCAAGGGGTTTAAGATGTTTTTGATATTTTCTTTATTCTGCAGGGTGAACTTTTCTGATTTTTCCTCTAAGATTTTATTGGCAAGAAGCTCAAAATCTTTTCGCAGTTGTTCCTGACGTTCTTCTAATTCTTCATCACGTCTTAAATTTTGCTGCTGAAGGTTATCGTACTCGGTGTTTTTTCGGGTTAATTCGGTATTTAAAAACTCTTTTTCTCTTCGTATATCTTCGCGTTCCGATTCTATTTTTGATAGATTTTGTTTCAATTCCTCAATGGTTGAAGCCATCTGATTTTGACGTTCTTCTAAAGTACTCTGTTCACTTTTACTTTTCAGTTTAATAAAAAGCATACCTAAATAGGCACCTATTGCTGCAGAAATGAGAATGGCTAAAATGAGTATGAGATTGTCGTTCATAGAGAGAATTGAAATTTACTCAAAGATAAAATAAATGGATTGAAGTCCGAAGATTGACGAGTGAAAACTACCGACTTATTTCTTCACCCTAAAACTGCCTGTTTTCACATCAAAGCTAATCAGATCTTTTGGGAATAAACTTTCAAACACACCTTGTTCTATAAGATTACACGGTGAGTCTGATACCACCTTGTCTTTAGCCATCACAACCATTGTATCACATAATTGAATAGCCAAGTCAATTTCATGAGACGAAAATAAAATAGTTTTATTCGTGTCTTTGGCTAATTTTTGTAACAATTTTAGAATATAGGCTTTATGATACATGTCCAAATGGGTGGTTGGTTCATCTAAAATAATTAGATTGGTATCTTGAGCTAAGGCGCGAGCAATCATCGCTTTTTGAAGTTGACCGTCACTTAATTCAAAACACTTACGATGTTTCAGTTCTGACAGATGCGTTTGTTCTAAAGCTAGTGTTATAATATTGATGTCACGTTCAGTAAGATTACCAATCCAATTCGTGTACGGCTGTCTACCCAGTGCAACCAATTCAAAAACAGATAAATTTTTTGATATGAGTTGTTCAGTTAAAACAAGACTCATCGTCTGAGCCAATTCTCGAGAAGTATAATCGCTTATTGTCTTTTCATTCAATAAAATACTGCCATCTATTGGTGCTTGAATGGTCGTTAAGGTTCTTAAAAGTGTTGATTTTCCAATACCATTCGCACCAACCAATCCAATAAGCTCACCCTGATTAAGTTCTATATTAATGTTTTTAGAAATGACAGATGTCTCTTTTTTCGATGTGTAACCGATAGAAAGATCTTTAGTTTTTAAGATGATATGTTGGTTTGTTTCTATTGTCATTTCAATTTAAAATACCATTTTTCGTTGTCTCACCAATAGCCATACCACTACCGGAGCACCAATTAAAGAGGTAATGGCATTAATAGGTAAGGTGTAATCACTTGTTGGTAGCTGTGCAATACTGTCACAAATAAGCATCACAATGGCTCCAAACAAAAACACTGCTGGTAACAATATTTTATGATTAGAGGTTTTAAAAATTTGCCTGGTCATATGTGGGATTGCCAGTCCAATAAAAGCAATAGGGCCAGCAAAAGCTGTAATGGTTCCTGCTAATAAACTCGTTGCTATAATAATGATAAATCGACTTTGTTTGATGTTCAAACCTAAGCTTTTTGCGTAGTTTTCGCCTAGTAATAAGGTGTTTAGGGATTTAATAGAGGTAATGGTTAAAATTAATCCGACAAGATAGATGCAAAAGAAAATGAAGAGTTCATTCCAAGATAAATTTCCTAAGCTTCCAAAGCCCCAAAAAATATATTGTTGCAATTGTTCCGCAGAACTAAAATAAGAAAGTACACTAACAACGGCAGCTGTAATACTTCCAAACATCAACCCAATAATTAAAATTGCCATGGTATCTCTTACTTTAGAAGACACTATCAGAACCGCTAGTAACACTATAAAGCTCCCCAAACTGGCTGCAATGACTATACTCCATTTTGAGATTAATGCGGTTGCAAAAACACCTCCAAACAAACTAGAGCCTAAAATTACTAGGGCCACACCTAGGCTAGCTCCAGAACTTATCCCTAATACAAATGGCCCAGCTAATGGATTTCTAAAAAGTGTTTGCATCAATAATCCTGAAATGCCCAACCCTGATCCAACTAATATTGCCGTTATGGCTTTAGGTAGTCGGTAACTCTGAATAATATATTGCCAAGAATCACTTTCAGAAAGACCAAAAATACTTTTAAAAACTTCACTCATAGGAATACTGACAGAACCCAAATTAATATTGGCTACAAAACATAGTAATAGAATTACCACAAGGAGTATATATGAATATGTGAATTTAGAATTCAATTAATCTAAAGGTTTAAAAAACGTAGTGTCATAGTTATTCAGTAAGTCTGGATGACAAATTTTTATCATATCTTTTAAAACGAGGTCTGGTCTTGCGGTGCCTAGTTCGTAATAAATTACACCTCCCGATGTTCCAGTGGTATTAGAAAAAGTAAAGATATGTCTATTTTTAAAAGCATCAAATTCAGTATAATGAGAATTCGATTGTCTTAAGGCCTCATAACTAGCATAATACGATGGACTCAACCAGAGTTGAGCGTCCTTTGCTCTTTCAAAAACAGCTTCAAAACTTAAGGCAATACTACCAGATTCTGTAGTTTCACTCCATAGATAATTAACATTCGCATCCTTTAAAAATTGAGCTTCTGGGCTTGAGCCATTTGGTAAGTACCACACGTCTTTATGCATTGCACCACACAACACTGTAGGTTGTGATATGGCTTTTGAGGCTATAGTTTTTGCTTCTAAATAGTCATGCTCAATTTGGTTGAATAGGGAGTCAGCTTCTTTTTCTTTTTGATATAATGCTCCAAAAAATTTGATCCATTCAGCTTTGGCTAGAGGAGATTTTTCAACCCAGTCACCATTATAAATAACGGGTATTCTGCCTTTGGAAACTATTTCCATACTTTTATTGGTGCCATCTACACCAAAGGCTATTACCACTTCAGGTCTTAATTCAAGTAAGACTTCTGTATTGATACCTTCATTTTTTCCCAGTTCTCTTATATTGCCTTTTTCGATGCGTTCTCGGGTCTTTTCTGAAGATATATAATTCGTTCCTGGAAAACCAACTAAGGTATGCTCAACGTTAAGTAATTCCAGAGCAGGAACGTGCGTAGTTGAGGTGATAACAATACGTTCGATGGGTGTAATTAATATCCCGTCGTAATCGTCTTTATTAAGGGTGGTTTTTGCAGCATTTTCTTTTGGAATCAAGGCATATCGATAACTTTTGTGAGCATTTGGCCATGGATTTGTAATGGTTAAAATGTTATAATTGTCATAGGTCTCAATTAAAAATCCTTCAGCATATTTGTTTTTGGATTGGTTTTCATCAGCAGGTAGTGTTCGATTTAAACCTTTGTCTTCAATACAACTAAATAGTGATAGAAAGCTAAGAAATGCAATAACTAGAGTCTTATTGTGTAACATTTGTAACCGTTAGGGTGTGAGCTAATCTCTAAAATTGATATAAATTAATTGGTATGCACGATAATTCAAATTTAACAATATATATAGCAGCAGGACTTATAATACTTCATTTTTTAATAGGATTTATTTACCTCATTTATAAAATGCATAAGAAAAAGTAAAATTATTTAGTCTGCGATTAAAATTCCTGCTACTTTTGGCTCGAATTTAGGTTTTATTCAGTTCAACTGAATGAATTAAAAGGGAATCTGGTGCGAAATTCATTTTCTAATCCAGAACTGTTCCCGCAACTGTAAGCTACAACGCTTGTTATAACCTTCAAAGTCACTAGATCTAATTTTCTGGGAAGACGCATAACAAGACGCAAGTCAGGAGACCTGCCAAATTCAAACATAGAAGTTAAACTTTCGGGATAAAAGTTTACGTATGATAATCCATGCGATTCCGAGTATTATTTTGTTATAATGCATACAAAATTGAGAGTTCTTGTCATGCTGTCCATTACCATATCGTATTTTGGTATGGCACAACAACAGTCAGATTCACTAAAAATAGAACAATTAGAAGAAGTTGTTGTTACCGATTCAAAATTCAAACTAAAAAGAGAAAACTCTGGTAAGGTGATTACAAAGATCACCCAGAAAGAACTCCAAAATCTACAAGGGAAATCTGTGGCAGATATCATCAATAATACTGTTGGAATTGAAATTAATGGAACCCGAAGTAACGCCGGTCAAAATCTAAATTACTTTGTTCGTGGTGGACGTAATCGTCAAGTGCTCATCGTAATTGATGGAATTGCAGTTACAGATGCTTCACAAATTGCTAACGATTACGATTTACGTTTACTTAATGCAGATCAAGTGGAGAGTATCGAAATTTTAAAAGGGGCTTCTAGCACGCTTTATGGATCAGGCGCCGCTTCGGCCGTGATTAATATTAAGTTGAAACAGGTAGCTAAGGATGCGTTCGTGATTAATTTAAGAAGTACGTTTGGGACCAATCAATCTCAAAAGGACAATGATTACGCAATAGAGAATTTTTTAAATAGTGTATCTGTTAGTGGAACAACCGATACGTTTAATTATTTAGCAAGTTTCGGACAACAATATACCAACGGTTTGTCGGCAGTATCTTCAGGCGAAGAAACGGATGCTTTTAATACATATAATGGGTATTTGAAATTAGGATATCAGTTTTCTGATGCTTTTAAATTGAATACCTATACCAGTTTTGATACGTTTAAAGCTGAATTTGATGAAGGTTTTACTTTTACAGATGCAGATAATTTATCTACTACAAGTCAATACAGGATTGGAATCTCTCCTGAGTTAAGCTACAGAAAAGGAAGTATAACTTTAAATGCGGCCTATAATGCCATAGAACGTGATATTCAGTCGAGTTTTCCGATACAGTTTAAAGCTGAAAGTTTCGTAGGTGATATCTACAATAAATATAATTTTAGCGATAAATTTTATACTGTGCTTGGCGTAAATACTCAGCAAAATGAAATTGAAAGTTTATCAATTCCTTTTGGGGAATCTGATTTTGTACAAGATATTAATCCTGAAAATGCGTCTTTTACAATTATTGATCCTTATGCAAATGTGGTTTATGTATCCAACTTTGGACTTAATGTAAACGCAGGTTTGCGATTGAATAATCACAGTGAATATGGAAACCATGTCGTGTATAGTTTAAATCCGTCGGTTATAAAAGAATTTGAATTTGGTTACTTAAAAGGATTGGCAAGTTACAGCACAGCCTTTATCGCGCCATCGTTATACCAATTGTTTGAGCCTTCCTTCGGAAATATAGAATTAAAGCCAGAAGAAAACACCACTGTTGAAGTAGGAGCAGAACTGCATTTAAAGGACAAAGCAACGTTTTCTTTGGTGTATTTTAATCGTCGAGAAAAAAACTTCGTCAATTTCATAGACCAGGGAAATTTTATATTTCAGTACACCAATGTTGAAGATGAATTTACAGCCAGTGGGATAGAGCTAGTTGCAGACCTTGCTTTAACCAAAACTCTAAAGCTCAAAGCAAATGCAACCTACACTCAAGTGGACGAGAATTTCGACTTAAGAATTCCAGAACTAAAAGTTAATGCTGCATTAGAGTACCAATTAAATAAAAAAACGTTCATGAATTTAAACTATCAATTTAATGATGATCGTGATGATACATTTTTTAATAACAACACGTTTGAGAGTGAAATGGTAAATTTGAAAGCATTTAGTTTACTAGATCTGTATGTGAGTCATATTGTTATGAAAGACAAATTAACAGTATTTACTAATTGCAATAATATTTTAAACGAAGCGTATGAAGAGTTGTTTGGTTATACTACCAGAGGACGAAATATTAATATAGGGTTTACGCTAAGTTTATAAATGAAAAAGCCACTTGTGAAAGTGGCTTTTTCTATATTATTCAAATTCAAGTCGATTAAAAAACCAATCATTGTCAATAAACAAACCATCTTCATAAGGTTTGAGATCGATATTTGTTTTGAGAGTTCTGAATTCGATACTTGGTTGACTAAACCTACCTAGTCCTTGTATGTCTGCCAATGCAGCAGCCAATAAAGGTTCATTGATATCACCTAAAGTCCCAAAGTTACTGGGGGATTCAATTAAGGTAATATCTGGAGTTAATCCATTGCCAGGAACGGCAATATCATTCACATTAATAGAATTCGCTACTAAAGGTTGCATCGCATAGGTATGGTTTGGATTGATGTTATTTGAAGTCAAGTCTGGAGAATCATAAATTGTCACAGAAGCTTGTGTCTTTCCAGTTGTAAAATCGCCTATCTGAATGACATCAATATAAGCACCCAAACTATTAATCACTAATTCGCTGGCTGAAGCAGAACGAGCAGTGGTTAATACGTAGACCTTATTTAAATTGAGATTATTAATGCTCTGGCCATCAAAGCTATTGACAAAAGGAAATTCAGTATTAAACTCTTGTAATCCACTATTATAAACGAGTTTTGAAAACACATCTCCTGTAAACTGACCCGTGACCATACTCCCTAATAGGACTGCAGTGTTGACAGATCCTCCAGGATTGTATCTTAAGTCTAATATTAAATGTTGCACATTGTTTGCAGCAAATTCAGAAAATGCGGCATTCAATTGACTATTAAAATTGGCATTAAATCCATTATATACGAGATAGCCCACATTTTCACCATCCACATCAATAATCTCTGTTTGATGTACTGGGTTTTCACTGTATACAGCTTTGGTGAGTTGAACACTATCCATGGAAGGGACAATAGTATCATCGTCAATTATTGTGGTTCCATTATCATTGTAGGTTGCAAAATTGAGTGTATAACTATCCTGGTTAATCAGGCTACTTAAATTGTCTTCTGTTAACGGTGTTCCATTGACAGCATCAAAAATTTGACCGCGTTGTAACCCTAAATTATCGGCGACACTATTATTGAGTACGAGTCGAATAATTCCAAACACCTCAGTACTACTTCCTGGTTTAAAATAGAAGTTAAATTCAAGTCCGCTACTTAAAGATGTCCCACCAATTAACTGTTCAAATGCTATATAATCTGGAATGATAACACTAAAACGATCTATAGTTTCACGCTCGTAAATGACACTTTCGAATAAATTTTCTGGGAAAGTGAAACTATTAAGGTAACTGGCGTATTCGTTATTGGTTGTGAATCGGTCATTTGCTAGATCAGGAATTTCATCTTTATAAAGATAAACTGCATTCATACCTTTCCAAACAAAATCGTTAATTTCACTTGCACTAATAGCATTGTCATCTCGATCCTCGAAACAACTACTCAACGATATGACCAAAAGAGCGAGCAGGCTAAATTTTAATAATCGCATAATTTTTCTTTTTCAATATTATAATAAACCAACAGGAGTATTGGTCTAGTAAACTATAAATTTACTTACATTATTGTGAATTAAAAAATATCGTGTAACAAAACTTAAAGTTGTTCGTCGTAATAACAAGAAGCAGAATAATCAACTGTTTTGAACTAACAAACCACAAATGACACAAGCTGATTTTACAAAATTGGTAATGCCTTTTAAGGATAAGGTCTTTAGGCTAGCAAAAAGACTTTTAGTTTCTACGGAAGAAGCTGAAGATGCTACACAAGAGATTTTAATGAAGTTGTGGCGCAATAATGAGAAAATAGCAGATTACAAAAATGTAGAAGCGTTTTCAATGACAATGACAAAGAATTTTTGCTTAGATCGCTTAAAATCGAAACAAGCACAAAATTTAAAAATTGTTCACAGTAATTATCAAGATAATAACACGTCTTTACAAACACAAGTAGAGAATAAAGATAGTGTTGATTGGGTTTCAAAAATCATTGAAGAATTACCAGAACAACAAAAAATAATATTACAGCTCAGAGATATAGAAGATTATGACTTTGAAGACATAGCAAAAGTAGTGGATATGAACCCTACAGCCATTAGAGTCGCTTTATCAAGAGCTAGAAAAACAATAAGAGAAAAATTAACTAATACACATCGCTATGGTATTAAATAATATCGAAAAATTACTGGAAAAGTATGATAACGGCGAAACTACGCTAAAGGAAGAGCAGCAGCTTAAGGCTTATTTTGCTCAGGAGGATATCGCTCCACATTTAGAGTCGTACAAAGTCATGTTTCAATACTTTAACAGCACAAAACAAGAACTATATACCAAAGACGTTCCATTAAACCCTAGAAAAAGCTATATCTATCAATGGATTTCTGTCGCAGCAGTTGCGGTTCTTATGTTGGGAATTTTAATCCCTAATGTTTTGGGAGGTGATAAAGACGCTCTAATAGAAGGTTATTCAAAATCAGAGCAACTTCAAGCCTACAACCAAACCAAAGAAGCGTTAGCCTTACTGTCTTCAAGTTTTAATGATGCAGCAAGTAGCGTGAATACACTGGGCCTTGTATCTACCAGTTTTAATAAAGGTGCAGAACAAGTAAATCACATGAGTGAATTTGCGAAAACAACAAACAAATTAGTAAAGAAAAAAACACTTAAAAACTAGAAATTATGAAGAAGTTAATATTAATATTAGCCATTGCTTTAACATCGTCAGTGACGTTTGCACAAACTATCTTTGACAAGTATGAAGATCAAGAAGGAGTAATGTCAGTAGTCGTTAATCAAAAAATGTTCAAAATGCTCGCTACTATGGGTGTTGATGTAGATGATCCTGAGGCTCAGGAGTATATCGACATGGCGAAAAATATCACAGGACTTAAAGTATTCACAACTGGAGACGAGAAAATTTCAGCAGATATGAATGCCACAGTGACTAAGTATTTAAGAACATCTAAGTTAGAAGAGTTAATGCGTATCAAAGATGGTGACCAAACTGTGAAGTTTTATGTGCTTGAAGGAAAAGATGAAAACCACGTGAAAGAACTTTTAATGTTCGTTAATGGTTTAAAAGAATTTACAAACGGTCAAGATATCACTATCAATGGAAAGAAAAGAGAAGTTGAAACGGTTTTATTAACGCTTACTGGTGATATCGATTTGAGACAAATCTCAAAGTTGACAAACCAAATGAACATGCCAGGTGGTGATCAGTTAAAGAAAGCTGGAAAACAAAAATAAGAACATGCATACATCAATCAAAACCATAATCAAGATGTTAATTCTGGTTGTAACTTTACAAAGTTGCAATCAGGGTTTAACACTTCAAACTTATTATGTCGATAACGAATTAGCACCAGGTTTTACATCTCTAGATGTGCCTGTGAGTATGCTTAATATCGATGAAGATCAACTCACTCCAGAACAACTTGAGGCCTATGAATCGGTAGAAAAACTAAGCATGATTGCTTATGTTTCCGATGCAGATAATCAAGAAGAGATGGAAGCTGAATACAAGAAAGTTCAAACCATTTTGAAAGACCCTAAGTATGAAGAACTCATGCGTGGTGGAAATTCTACAGACGGAAAGTTTATTGTAAAATGTATTGGAGATGGCGACGATGTTGATGAGTTTATACTTTTAGGAAATTCTAAAGACACTGGGTTTGCCGTTGTAAGAATTCTTGGAGACGATATGAATTTCAATAAAATTATGCAACTAACTTCTGTTTTAGACGAATCTAATATCGAAGAAAGTCAGATTAAAGATATTACTAAATTTTTTAAATAACTGAATCTTATTTAAAATGTTAATAGAAAACCACTTCAATTTACTTGAGGTGGTTTTTGCTTTTAGAGCTGTAATTCACCAATCAATGTAGTGCTGTATATCAATTTTTGACCAGAGAAATCGATGTTAAAAACCTTATAAAGTGTTTTTATGTAACAATGAGTATCACCCTTTGAGGTATTGGCAAGTGTCTATCAACAACAAAAATAATCGCAATTAATTTTCGTTTGTTTCGTTTTCAGAATCTTTTAAGACTATTAACAAAAGGTGAATCCCTAATACTCCCAATGCGGCAAACAATAAAACTTTCACAATAAAAAGATCTAAAATATCCAACACACCTGACACGAAAAACCCTGCAAAAATGAGCCCCGAATAAATCAATGTTAATGTGTTTCTTGATAGCATTTTAGATACCGGTGTAATTATTTGGATTGATTGCTTTTAATTCCGATTTAATGGCTTCGGAGACCTCTAAAGTATCAATAAATTCTGAAATAGAACGTTCATTAATAGTCTCGTTGGTTCTTGTTAAGCCTTTTAAAGCTTCATAAGGATTTGGATAGGCTTCTCGGCGCAGAATAGTTTGTATCGCTTCAGCAACCACAGCCCAATTGTTTTCTAAATCTTGAGCAAACTTAGGGGCATTGAGTAACAGTTTGTTTAATCCTTTTAATGTTGATTTAAATCCAATAAGCGTGTGTCCAAAAGGAACACCAACATTACGCAATACCGTACTGTCTGTGAGGTCACGTTGCAATCTTGAAATTGGTAACTTTGCTGATAAATGTTCAAAAATGGCATTAGCTAAACCTAAATTGCCTTCAGAGTTTTCAAAATCTATTGGATTCACTTTGTGCGGCATGGCACTACTTCCAACTTCACCTTTCTTAATTTTTTGTTTGAAGTAATCCATAGATACATAGGTCCACATATCGCGATTTAAATCAATGATGATGGTATTAATTCGTTTTAACGTATCAAATAAAGCAGCCATATGATCATAATGCTCAATTTGCGTCGTCGGAAATGAATGCTGTAATCCTAATCTCTCTTGAACAAATTTAGTTCCGAACGCTTTCCAATCTATATTAGGATAGGCTACTTTATGGGCATTAAAATTACCTGTTGCACCACCAAATTTGGCAGCACTTGGGACGTCATTTAATAAGTTAAATTGTTCTTCAAGTCGCACAACAAAAACTTGGATTTCTTTTCCTAAACGAGTTGGAGATGCCGGTTGTCCGTGTGTTCTGGCAAGCATTGAAATGTCTTTCCAATCTTCGGATAGAACCTTAAGTTTATTTAGAAGTTCAAAATATTCTGGCACATAAACATCATTCATGGCCTCTTTTAAACTCAAAGGTATAGCCGTATTATTGATATCTTGAGAGGTTAATCCGAAATGAATAAACTCTTTGTATTGCGATAAATTGAGTTTGTCAAATTGCTCTTTAATAAAGTATTCAACGGCTTTAACATCATGATTGGTAATAGCTTCAATATCTTTAATAGCTTGAGCATCTTTAGTAGTAAAGTCTTTATAAATAGACCTTAAATCTTCAAAGACTGCAGTATCAACAGTTGATAGCTGAGGTAATTCAGCTTCACATAACGCAATAAAGTATTCAATTTCTACCAGCACGCGGTATTTGATGAGCGCTTCTTCAGAAAAATAAGGCGCTAAATTTTTGACTTTACTTCTATATCTACCATCAATAGGTGAGATGGCGTTGAGAGATGATATTGACATTGCTTGTGTATTTTGAAGCAGCAAAGATAGGTAATTTGAGGCTTAAATTGAAGATAATTTGGTTATCTTCGAGGATAAAAATTTTAGTATGAACAAGCTATATCTCTTTCTTTTTATTTTAAGTTTTCAAATGATGTCTTCACAAGTCTATAAAAAATCTGAACCGTTTACGCATACCTATTCTATTGTTGCTAGAGACTCTGTTACAGGCGATATTGGCGTGGCTGTGCAATCGCATTGGTTTAGTGTGGGCACCACGGTGACATATGCTAAAGCAGGAGTAGGAGTAATTGCCACTCAATCATTAGTAAATCCTAGTTATGGTCCAAGAGGATTGGCTTTGATGGAGCAAGGTCTGAGTCCGCAACAAGCCTTAGATGTATTGATATCAAATGATTCTGGTGAAATGTATCGGCAAGTAGCTTTTTTAAATACGAATGGCGATGTCGCCACACATACAGGTGAATTATGTATCGAGGCTGCAGGACACCAACAAGGAAAAAACTTCTCGGTTCAAGCCAATATGATGCTTAAAAATACAGTTTGGGATGCCATGGCGAATGCATTTGAAACTACTGAAGGCACTTTGAGTGAGCGCATTATTGCTGCTTTAAAGGCAGCTGAAGCTGAAAAAGGTGATATACGGGGCAGGCAGTCGGCAGCGATTTTAATAGTTAAAGGTACAGCAACTGGAAATTCATGGGAAGATACCATTATGGATTTACGTGTTGAAGATCATGAGAATCCTATTTCAGAATTAGAACGTTTGGTAAATATTCATAAAGCTTACGATTTCATGAATAAAGGAGATTTAGCCATGGAAGCTGGAGATTCTCATGAAGCCGAAAATTTGTATTTAAGTGCTCAAAAGTTATTTCCTGATAATCTTGAGATGCAATATTGGTATGCGATAAACTTATTGAACAATAAAGAATATACCAAAGCACATCCCATATTAACAACCATTTTTGAGCAAGATAATAATTGGCGAGAATTGACGTCGCGTTTAAAGAAAAGCAAGTTATTGGTAATTTCAGAAGAAGAATTAGAGAAAGTCATGAAGCTTTAATGTTTTTTAATCTTCTTTAAAATTTGCCGTGCTCTAGCTTTAAATCCCGAACTCTGTATTTGGTAATCACGTTCTAATATCATGGCCAGTTCAGGATGAATCCAATCCGCGTCTTTTCCAAGTAAAAACAAAGTATTCATGGCATAAGCTTTAGGTGCAATTTTCTCATCATTAATCATCCAATCAAAACAAGCTTCAATGATTTTCTCACGATGTTTCTGAGTAAGTGCTGATTTTATGGCGTTATTGTCTTTAGAATAATAGGCTTTCACTAAATACTCACAAACTTTAGCTACAGGGCGCACTGCTGAGTCCAGATGAACTTTATGTAGTTGTTCTGTAAACTCGTCCAAATGAGGGATGCAAGTCTCTAAATGTTCACCGCACATAAATTCAAATACCCAAGCCGCACGGCATGATATTTTGTCGTCAACCCTGAATAAGATATGCATTAGTTTAGGAATTAAAGTGGGATCACTAATGACCAGATGTGCATAATACAAACGCTTTTCACGAGAATGATTCACGTAATTTAATTCTTGATAAAGTTCGTTTGTTGTCACTTTGATTTTTGTATTTTTATATCAATAAAAATAAATAAATATTTACAGATGAAAATCCTAAAAAAGATACTTGTTGCGCTATTGATTGTTTTTGTTATTATGCAATTTTTCGGACCAGATAAGAATGAAGGCGATATGGCTTCTGTAGATGCCTTTATCACAGAAACTAATCCGCCAGATGCGGTTCATGAGATTTTAAAAAACAATTGCTTCGATTGCCATAGCGATGTTACAAAATACCCATGGTATAGCAATATCACTCCTGTAAATTATTGGATGGCTGATCATGTTAAACATGGAAAAGGAGACTTTAATATGTCTGGATGGGAAAGTTATTCGGTGAAAAAGAAAGATCATAAAATCGAAGAACTCATTGAAGAAGTTGGAGAACGTCATATGCCATTACCTTCCTATACATGGACTCATGGTGACCTAACCGATGAAGATATTGAAGCAATAGTAGCATGGGGAAAACAGGTTAGAGCCCAATATAGTGCTCAAATCCAACCAGAATAAAACACTCTTGAAAAAACAACTGCTCATTATTGGCTTTGTGTGGCCAGAACCTAAAAGTTCTGCTGCTGGAAGTCGAATGATGCAATTGATTAGGTTTTTTCAAACTCAAAATTTTCATATTACTTTTGCTAGTGCTTGTGGGAAAAGTGATAACGCATTTGATCTCCATTCTATTGGTGTTACTTCAGTTTCAATAGTGCTTAACGATTCTAGTTTTGATGAATTTATAGTTCATTTGAAACCAGACGTCGTGCTATTTGATCGCTTTATGACCGAAGAACAATTTGGTTGGCGAGTTGCTGAATCCTGTCCGGAAGCGGTCAGAATATTAGATACCGAAGACTTACATTTTTTAAGGCGTGCCAGACAGCAGGCTATCAAATCCAATTCGGAAATGACCACCGAGGATATGTTTAACGATACCGCCAAGCGTGAAATCGCGAGTATTTACCGCTGTGATTTGAGTTTAATCATATCTAAAGCTGAAATGACCTTACTCGAAAAGACGTTTAAAATTGATGCTTCTCTGTTGCTATATGTGCCGTTTTTATTAGAAGATATTTCCGAAGCGCAGAAACAAGTACAACCGGTTTTTAATGATCGCCAGCATTTTGTCAGTATTGGAAATTTTCTTCACGAGCCCAATTATAACGCTTTATTGTACTTAAAAGAAAACCTTTGGAAAGGTATTAGGCGTCAATTACCCAAAGCAGAATTACACAATTATGGCGCTTATGCGTCAGAGAAAGTAAATCAGTTACACAACGAAAAGGATGGGTTTTTAATAAAAGGCTTTGCCCAAGATGTTAATGCGATAATGCAAAGTGCGAGAGTCCTATTGGCTCCGGTACGTTTTGGTGCCGGATTAAAAGGAAAATTGTTTGATGCCATGCAAAATGGAACACCATTCATTACGACTTCTATAGGAGCAGAGGGTGTAATTGAGAATAGAAATTCGGACTTTATTTGCGATTCCCCTGAAGTTTTTATAAACCAAGCCGTGGCATTATATACAGAACAATCCAAATGGGAAAAGCAGTACTTTTTAGGATTTGATATCTTAGCTTCTCAATTCTCGAAATCTGTTTTTGAAACTCACTTTCTAATAAGATTAGATGACATCACTTCGCATCTAAAAAGACATCGGCAACAAAATTTTATTGGAGGCCTACTGCAGCACCATAGTTTACAGAGCACCAAGTTTATGAGTAAATGGATTGAAGCAAAGAACGCTTTACGTTAAACATAAAAAAACCCGAAACAAGTTCGGGTGATATAAAAATTACAAGAAGTATTTAGTTTTCAGTTGACTCTTCCATCGTGTGATATACGTTTTGTACATCATCATCTTCTTCAATCTTTTCAAGAAGTTTTTCGACATCTGCAGCGTCTTCAGGCGTTAGCTTTTTTGTAACTTGAGGAATGCGTTCAAAACCTGAGGATAGGATTTCTATGTTTCTGGATTCAAGTTCAGATTGAATAGCACCAAAACTTTCAAAGGGTGCATAAATCAAAATACCGTCTTCATCGGCAAACACCTCTTCAGCACCATAATCGATGAACTCGAGTTCAATTTCCTCTGGATCTAGACCTTCGGCATCGATTCTAAAATTACAGGTATGGTCAAACATAAATACTACAGAGCCAGAAGTGCCTAAGCTACCATCGCACTTATTAAAATAACTACGCACATTAGCAACGGTTCTTGTATTGTTATCTGTTGCAGTTTCTACTAAAACCGCAATACCATGAGGCGCATAGCCTTCAAAGATCACTTCCTTATAATCGCCTTGGTCTTTTTCACTTGCTTTTTTTATAGCACGCTCAACGTTATCTTTTGGCATGTTAACAGCCTTCGCATTTTGTATGACTGCACGTAAACGAGAATTACTTGCTGGATCTGGCCCACCTTCTTTTACTGCCATTACAATGTCTTTACCTATGCGTGTAAAGGCTTTACTCATAGCAGACCATCGCTTCATTTTTCTTGCTTTGCGAAATTCAAACGCTCTTCCCATTAGTATGTAGTTTTAATACTTGTATTAGTGATAGCCAAAATTATCGAAATTATATCGAATTGACAATACTCAAGATTAGTCTTTTGGGATATCCTTAATTAAGAGGATTTAAATTGAGTAAATCTTGAAGAATTGTCTGAGCTTCTCCAATATATATATCTTGTTTTATCTCTTGCAGTAGGGATTGATTCATGCGCTTTTTTTCCGCATTATTACTTGTATTTTCTTTGTTAAACGCAGAGTTTTTTACTTCAAATTCGGATACATGATTGTTAATGGGTTTGTTTATAGCTTCCCATCGGTTATGATAATTGATTAGTTCTCGATAGACATTATCCAAGGTGAGTAAATACTCGGTATCCAATTCAAAATAGTTTTCAATAATCAATCGATTAAGATCTTTTATTGCTTTAAATGAGATATCTGACGACACACGTGCTGTGCTACGTTTTTGTAACTCGACAATAGGTAATGACTTTAAACGGGGAAAATTTATAACACCAGTGATCGAATCATTTTTAAGTGCATAAGCTTCGTACTGTTCTTGAGTTTTGAAATTGTCATAAATATTAGGTAATTCTATGTCAGGCATAACGCCTTTAGATTGATGACTTTGACCTGTTACACGGTAAAATTTTTCAATGGTAAGCTTAGAAAAACCGAGGTTTTCGTTTTCATCTAATGGCAATATAACTTGAGCAGAAGCTTTACCGTGAGTCCTTGCTCCTACAATTACGGCTCTATTATAATCTTGCATAGTTGCAGCGAAAAATTCTGATGCTGAAGCACTATAATTATTAACGAGTATAACCATTGGCTTTGTAAACAATGAGCCACTATTGACATCTTGTATCGTATAGGTTTCGCCATTGTTGTATTTTAAAATGGATAACGGACCTCTATTGATAAACAGCCCTGAAAGATCTGAAGCTTCTTTCATCGATCCACCGCCATTAAAACGAAGATCGAGAATCAGGCCTTTAATATTTTCTTTTTGAAGCTTATAAAGCTCCTTTGCAACATCATTAGCTAAACCGAGCCCATTTGGAGATTCTAAATCGGTATAAAAGTTAGTGATACTAATATAGCCTACTTTCGATTTGTCTTCAATGATATATCCAGAAACGGTATTATCTTCAATTTTAGTTTTCGTTTTTGTGAGTTTTATATCTTTTATGGCGCCATTTTCTTTTTTTATTTTAAAAGTAACGGTATTGTGTTTTTCATCAGTTGTAAAGGCTAAAACATCATTGTTTGATACACAATAAGTTTCTAAAGTTTCAAAGTCGGTTTTGAGTGATTTTATAATATCGTTAACGTCAAAGTTTCCATCATTGAATGCAGCGCTTCCGGGCGTGATATGGGCGATTATAATATCGCCAGCATCAGTCTTTGCAGTGATAATTCCGAAGGAATATGCATCGTTAGATAAGGCGTTTTCGAACATGTCTTTTTCCGTAGAATTGAAGAATGACGAGTTAGGGTCATGATAATGTAAATAGGCGTTTAAAAACAATTCTTTTACATATAAATCGATACTCCCAAGTTGGTTTTGTAGTTCGTTGAGTTTGCAAATTTCCTTCTGAATGAGTTTGGGTTTAAGCTCCTTTTCCGTAGTTATGAAATCCGCTTTAATAGTTTTTAAAACAGAATCAGTTTCTATTAGTGAATAGAGAATGTTATAACGAATTCGTTTGCTCCAGAAACGCTTAATAGCGGCTTCATCTTTTAAATAGTTATATTCTAAATCCGGTTTAAACCGGAGTGTGTCTTTTCCCGAATAATCAAAGGATTCTTGTTCTAAACTGGCAAGTATAGTTTTACCAGATTCGATACGTTTTGAAACTAGGTTTATATACTTATCAATAAATTCACAATTGTTGTTTTTAATATAATCATCTAGTTTAAAACGGTCATCATCTAAGGCGTCAATGTCAGATTGAATGAGTAAGCGTTTCTCTTCGTCAAGACTCTGTATGAACAAATCAAATACGTGAGTTGACAAGCTATCATCTACAGCTTTGGGTAAATAATGATTGGTAGTTACCGTTTTTTGTAGGGCTTTTAATTGGTCACAAAACCTGCCTTTATTTTGACTATTGGCCAAATAAAAAGCAAAAAAACCTATAAAAACAAGGAGACGTTTAAGCATAACTAGTCGTTAAATGAGATAAAGAAATCAAATATTGAACTAAAATTTAATCTTGTACTTCAACAATAGATTCAATGGCTTCAGCTAATTTAAAATCTTTTTCAGTAACACCTTCAGCATCATGGGTAGATAAAGAAATCTTTAAAATATTGTAGACGTTACTCCAATTGGGATGATGATTTTGAGCTTCGCATTCAAAAGCGATTCTGCTCATTGCACTAAAGCAATCTTTAAAATTATCAAATTCAAATTCGGCATGTAACGCATTGTTTTTATATTCCCAATCAGGGAAGCGAAGTAGTCGTTTTTCAATGTTTTCTTCGTTAATCAAGCTCATAGGTCCGTTTTTTATTTAAATGTACAGTATTTTGATTAAAAATAATAGAGATAAGGGTAACAAGCTAGAAAAAAAAGACAAACCGAACAATTTTAACTTTAAGTGGTAATTTAGTTTTTAATTAAGTCTTCTAATACTTCAAGACTACTGACCTCAAGATGTTTGGGTAGTTTGTTATACTTTGGTAATACAGCCAAATAGCGATCTTCATTTGTCGTATAAACGTGCTTGTAGATCACTCCATTTTTTGAAGACAATTGTTTGATAATATCTTTAAAGTATTCGTCATGGTGAACTAGATCTGTGCTGCCCAGATGGAAAATACCATGTTTGTTTCTGTTAATCATGTAGTGTATTTGCTGCGTTACCTTTGAATCGGTTGTAACATTCATAATGATATTTGGAAATATTTCGATGGCTGTTTTTTCCTGTAAATGCTGTTTTATTTCTTTAAGTCTTGGTGATTGTGATCCGAGCACCATAGGTAATCTAACTATAGCTACTTTTTTCTTCGGAAGGCGCAATAACATGTTTTCAATTTTAATCTTAAAATGCCCATACATACTCCCGCTTAGGGTTTTATCAAATTCGTAACTTGGGAATTTACTATAGGCATCAAAAACATTGGCTGATGATAAGAAAATAATCTTGCATTCGTGTGCCAATACATATTCAGATATGTGCTGATGTGCGATGGTTTGAGCATGAAAATCTCCTCTCAGGCTTGAGATAATGATGGATGGTTTTGTAGCTTCAAGTACTTCATAAACATCGTCTTTTTCAACATCATACTGAAAAAATTGATGATTGTCTTCAAAGACTTTTTTGGGTATTCGATAAGTTCCAAAAGTTTTGAAATAGGCACAGAGCTCTTTGTATATAGCGTTTCCAATGAATCCACTAGCACCTAAAATTAATATACGATGTTTACTTTCAAACGCCTTCATTTCACCATCTTCAATCTTAACACTATCCTTTATAAAAAGGGAGCTTTATCACAGTTGCAGGAATTGCTTTTTTTCGCACTTGAATGTGAATTTTACTTCCAAAGTCAGAAAAAATAGGAGCCACATAACCTAAGCCAATACCTTTCTTTAATGATGGAGACATAGTGCCTGAAGTTACTTTTCCGATTTGCTTTCCGTTAGAATCTACAATATCATACCCCCGTCTTGGAACACCTTTTTCATCGAGTTCAAACGCCACAAGTTTTCGTTCTAGAATACGTTTTTTTTGTTCTGATAAATGCTCAGAATTTGTAAAAGTCTTCGTGAATTTCACAATCCAACCTAGGCCAGCTTCAAATGGAGACGTCGTGTCGTCTATATCATTACCATACAAACTGTAACCCATTTCTAGTCTTAGTGTATCACGTGCCGCAAGTCCGATTGGTTTAATTCCAAAATCGGCACCAGCTTCCATTACTTTGTCCCAGATATGTTTTACGTCCGAGTTTTTACAATAGATTTCAAATCCACCACTTCCTGTGTAGCCTGTAGCCGAAATGATGACATCGTCAATGCCAGCAAAATCACCAACTATGAAGTTGTAAAAGCCAATCTGAAATAAATCATGACTAGATAAGGTTTGCATTGCTTCAACGGCTTTCGGACCTTGAATAGCAAGTAATGAATAGTCTTCGCTCAAATCACGTATCTCTGCCCCAACATCGTTCTTGGAAACGATCCAATTCCAATCTTTCTCAATATTACTAGCATTTACGACTAAAAGATAAGTGTTTTCTTTAATACGATACACGATTAAATCATCTACAATTCCACCAGTGTCATTAGGAATACAACTGTATTGTGCTTTTCCTATTGTAAGTTTTGAAGCGTCATTACTTGATATCTTTTGTATCAAATCTAAGGCGTTCGGTCCTTCAATCAAGAATTCTCCCATATGTGACACATCAAAAACACCTACTGCATTTCTAACGGTTTCATGTTCAATATTAACGCCTTCATATTGCACTGGCATGTTATAACCTGCAAAGGGCACCATTTTAGCACCAAGAGCTATATGTGTTTCGGTTAATGCTGTATTTTTCATCGTCTATTATTTAGTGATTGTCGCTTGTGAGTTTTATTAAAAATTCACCACGCAAAAGTATCGAAAAATATTAATTCTTTAGAATGCTTTTAAACTTAATAAGCGATTAAAAATATGTTAATATTGTATTCTTTGCTTTGGAAGCGATCAATAATTGTTAATTTTCGTCAACATAAATTAGACATCATATGAAACCTATTATTACTTTTTTTTTATTTTTTATCGGACTAGCATTTGGATATGCTCAAGAGGGTTTACCTCAAGACTATTTGAGTAAAGATTTTCATAAGGGGAGACGTGATGCCCTAAGAATGACTATGCCATCAAACAGTGTAGCCGTGTTTTTTGCAAATCCGGTTCGTAATAGAGCTAATGATGTTGATTATGTGTATCATCAAGACCCTAATTTTTATTACCTCACTGGATATAAAGAACCACATGCAGTATTAGTCATTTTCTCTGAAAATCAAATAGATACGGAAGGAAATTCATATAATGAAAAATTGTACGTGCAACAGCGCAACCCACAAGCAGAGCAGTGGACTGGGCGCAGATTAGGTGTTGAAGGTGCTAAATCTGAACTAGGCTTTGATAGGGTTGACAACGGTAGTGCATTTTTAAATTCTGGGATAGACTTTACGGCTTTTGAAAAGGTTATGTATATGGGTTTTAGAGATGATTATAGAAACACGAGAAATCGTGCAGATTTATATGATTTAATACAATCTTTTAAAACGCAAATTAAACTTGTTAATGACTATTCAATTAAGAACAAATCTGACGATATTGAAGTAGATACTAATGGCAATGTTGAAGGCGAAACAGTTAAAACTGACACAAAAACACTGTCAACATTAATGGCCGGATTAAGAGAGGTTAAAACATCAGAGGAAATGATATTACTGAAAAAAGCGGTTAGAATTTCGGCAATGGGGCAACGTGAAATTATGAAAGCCATGCATCCCGATATGTCTGAAACTGAAGTTCAAGGCGTTCATGAGTACATTTATAAAAAATATGGAAGTGAATATGAAGGATATCCTAGTATCGTTGGAGCTGGTAACAATGGCTGTGTACTTCATTACATCGAAAACAATAAAATGAAAGTTGAGAACGATTTAGTGTTGATGGATTTAGGAGCTGAATACCATGGCTATACGGCGGATGTGACGCGCACAATTCCTGCTAACGGAACTTTCACCAAAGAACAAAAAGCTATTTATGATATTGTTTATGAAGCTCAAGAAGCAGGCATAAAAGCTACGGTTATTGGTAATACAATGCAATCGCCCGATAGAGCCGCCAGAGAAGTCATTTACAAAGGACTTATAGCGCTAGGTATTGTCAAAAATTCGAGTGAAGCTAGACAGTATTTTCCACATGGCACTTCACATCACATTGGTTTGGATGTGCATGACCCGGGCACCTACGGAGCTTTGCAAGCCAATATGGTCATAACAGTAGAGCCAGGTATTTACATTCCAGAAGGCAGTAATTGTGATCCTAAATGGCATGGGATAGCAGTACGAATTGAAGATGATATTTTAATTACAGAAAACGGACCAATTAACTTGTCAGCTGAAGCCCCTAGAACTTCAGATGAGATCGAAAAACTAATGAAGCAAAAAAGTGTTTTGGGAGAGTTAAAACTACCTAGTTTAGATTAATAAGGATGCAATTATTAATGAAAACAACTTATGTTTTCGAAACAGATTGCAATAAAAAGGTCTTCAATTGCTCATAATTAGAAATTTGTAGTGCTACTTTTTCTTGATGCATGACGGCTTGTATTTGTGGTGGTAAATCTACTTTAGTGTCAATTACGTCCTCCACAACATCTAAAAATTTAGTTGGATGTGCAGTTTCTAAGAACACGCAGTGCGCATTATGGTGTGTTTTTAAATAGTCCTTACAGCCTAAGTATCCAATTGCACCATGAGGATCGGCCACGTAGTTATAACGCTTATACATCTCTAATAGGGCTGATTTGGTCTCGTTATCGGTATAACTATACGACGATAAATTTGATCGTAATTGATCAAAATCGTTTTTGTAGATTTCTTTTATGCGGATAAAGTTACTCGGATTTCCAACATCCATCGCATTACTTATCGTTTGCACAGATGGTTTAGGATGATATTCTTCGGTTTTAAGATATTCGGTGACCACATTATTCGCATTATTTGCTGCAATAAAATGCTTTACTGGTAAACCTAACTGTTGCGCGATCATTCCCGCACAGATATTTCCGAAGTTACCACTAGGAATTGAGAACACAATATTCTCGTGCTGTTGATGCAATTGTTTGTAAGTAAACATGAAATAGAAGAGTTGAGGTAACCATCTCGCCACGTTAATCGAATTGGCTGAGGTCAATTGCATAGTACTGGTAATAGTGCTATCTAAAAATGCTTTTTTTACCATGTCCTGACAATCATCAAACACACCGTCAACTTCCAAAGCAGTAATATTCTGACCAAGCGTCGTCAACTGTTTTTCTTGAATATTACTAACTTTTCCTGATGGATATAAAATGACAACATTAACACCTTTTACACCTAAGAATCCATTGGCTACTGCTCCTCCAGTATCACCAGACGTCGCTACTAGAACGGTAATATCATTGTTGTTATTTTGATTGAAATAGCCTAAACATCGTGCCATAAATCGTGCGCCTACATCCTTGAAAGCCATGGTTGGTCCGTGGAATAATTCTAATGTAGAAATGTTCTCATCCAGATTTACAATAGGAAAATCAAAGGACAAGGTGTCCTCTATGATGGTTTTTAAAAGGTGCTCAGGAATTTCCGGACATATAAACTGTTTGATAGCTTCGAATGCAATTTCAGAATAGGATTTGGAATCAATGTTTTTATAAAAAGCAGATGGGAGCGCGGTAATTTTCTCTGGAAAATACAGACCTCTATCAGGAGCTAATCCTTTAATGACAGCAGTTTCAAAATTAGTATTGGGTGCTTTTCTATTTAAGCTATAATAATTCATTTATAAGATTTTTATGCCTTCGGTATTGATTTCAGATTTATAGATTTCAAACGGGATGTCGGTTTTCGCATATATATTTGTAATGGCTTCAACGACCTTTTGAGCCACCGCTTCACCATGACACAAGCTGAATATGGATGGTCCAGATCCAGAAATTCCGCAACCCAAAGCACCATGATTTAGTGCCGCAGCTCTGACCGACTGAAAATGAGGAATCAACTGACTACGGTAAGGTTCAACAACAACGTCAATAAGCGATTTACTGAGAAGCTCATAATCACTCGTATGCAGAGCATGAATTAAACTTCCAACATTAGACCATTGCGTAATCGCATCTTGAAGTGGAATTTCTTTAGGTAAAAGGGCTCGTGCATCTGCAGTTTTTATTTCAATTTGTGGATGAATAATCACTGCTACTAAATTGTGTGGCGTAGGAAGCTGAATAATTTCTAGCGGTGAAACCGTTTTTACTAAGGTAAAGCCACCAAAAATTGCAGGGGCAATATTATCAGCATGTTCACTTTGACTCGCCAAAGCTTCTCCTTTCATTGCAAAATTGGTAAGCTCTGTTTTGTTATAGGGCTTACCCAACAATTCATTAATTCCAAATACGCTTCCAACAGCACTAGCAGAACTGCTGCCAACACCGCTTCCAGGTTTGATATGCTTGTAAATTTCAATTTCAAAACCACAATCAGGTTGCGCGTCTTCAATAAGAGCTAAAGCAGATACGCCAGCTACATTTTTTTCAGCTTCAAAAGGCAATTCATAGCCTTCAATTTTGGTAATATGAATCCCTTTTTTACTTGTTTTCCTTATCACCATCTCATCACCTATGTTGTCAAGGCAAAAGCCTAAAACATCGAATCCACAAGATACGTTGGCCACTGTAGCGGGAGAGAAAATTCTGATTTCGTTCATTACTTATTTCTTATTCTAATGATGTCTGCAAAAAGTCCAGAAGCCGTCACATCTGCACCAGCACCAGCACCTTTAATAATCATGGGTTGCTCTGGGTAACGCTGTGTGTAGTACATGACGATATTATCTTTACCTTCTAGGTTGTAAAATGGATGACCTTGAGGTATTTCTTTTAGACCTACTTTAGCTTTTCCTTTATTGAATTCAGCAACATATTTTAATTGACAACCTTTAGCTCTAGCTTTTGCGTAAAGCTGTTGAAAGTGTGCTTCATCCTTTTGCAGCGATGTATAGAAATCCTCTACCGATACACTGTTTAAATTATTGTGCGTAAGGAAGGAATCATTTTCAATATCATCAAGGTTCATCTCAGTTCCGCTTTCACGCGCTAAAATTAATATTTTTCTAGCGACGTCAACACCACTCAAGTCGATTCTCGGGTCTGGTTCAGTATAACCTTCTTTCTGAGCTTGTTTTACAACATCATGAAAATTTGTGGAGTCGTCAAAATTATTAAATACAAAATTGAGACTTCCAGATAAAACGGCCTGAATGGAAGTGATATTATCACCAGAAGTGATTAAATGACCTAAGGTGTCAATGATCGGTAAACCTGCGCCAACATTGGTTTCAAATAAAAATGGGGCATTGTATTTTCTGGATAAATATTTTAATTCATTATAATTTTCAAAATTACTTGAACACGCTATTTTATTACAAGCGACAACTGCAATGCTCTGTTTTAAATAGTCTGTATATAAATTTGAAACCGCCTCACTCGCAGTCACATCAACAAAGATACTATTCCGTAAATTTAAATCTTTTGCACGTTGTAAAAAACCTTCTAAAGATGCTGGTTCTCCGGAAGATAGATCCGATTTCCAATCTTTTAACGATAGACCTCCATCATCAAATATCATCATTCTTGAATTGGATAAGCCAACGACCTTCAAGTTAATTTTTAATTGTTCTTTAAGATATTTGCGTTGTTGTTTGATTTGTTCGACCAAGCGTTCACCAACATTTCCAACACCTGTTATAAAGACATTAAGCTGTTTGGTTTTAACCTCGAAAAATCTTTCATGAAGTGCATTTAATGCTTTTTTGACATCTTTTTCGGAAATTACAGCAGAGATATTACGCTCTGAGGCACCTTGAGCAATCGCTCTAATATTGATGTTATTTTTTCCTAAAGTACTAAACATTCGACCACTAATTCCTTGGTGGTTTTTCATATTATCACCTACGATAGCAATAATCGATAAATCGGTCTCTACAATAATGGGATCGATTTTGTGTAAGGAAATTTCATTTTCAAAAGTGGTGTCAATGACCGCTTTTGCTTTGAGAGAATCATTGATGTCAACACCAAAACAAATAGAATGTTCAGATGACGCCTGAGTGATGAAAATGATATTGATTTTTTCCTGGGCTAATGTCTCAAATAAACGTTTTGAAAACCCTGGAATCCCAACCATACCATTTCCTTGCAAGGTGAGTAATGCAATATTGTTGATATTAGTAATTCCTTTTATAGGATTGCCATTACCATTGGCGTCTAATGATATTTTTGTGCCGTCTGCTTGAGGTTCAAGCGTGTTTTTAATGTAAATAGGAATATTTAAATCTAATACAGGTTGTACTGTTGGAGGATATAAAACTTTAGCACCAAAGTGCGATAATTCCATGGCTTCTTGATAGGATAAATGCTGAATTGGAAAGGCTTGTTTTACAAGTTTTGGATTGGTTGTATACATACCACTTACATCCGTCCATATCTCCAAGCGTTCTACTTTTAATGCTGCGGCCACAATTGCTGCTGTAAAATCTGAACCTCCACGGCCAAGCGTTGTTATTTCTCCAGTGTCGGACTTGGAAATAAAACCAGGTAGAATAGTTATTTGTTCTTTGGCTTGTGAAAAATAAGCTTGAATAGTTTTGTTAGTTAACTCATAATTGACTTCGGCTTTTGTGAATGTAGCGTTGGTAACAATTAGGTCTTGGCTGTTTTTTCTAACACAATCAAGACCTCTCGAAATCATGGTTTGAGCAATAATATAAGAGGACAATAATTCACCAAAGCTCAGAAGTTTGTCAGATGTTTTTGGTGACACTTCATTGATTAAAAAAATACCATCTAAAAGACTTTTTAATTCTTCTAATTTTTTATTGATATATGCAAATACATGCTCATTTTCCTTAGGAATTAAAGCCGATAAAATATTGTGATGAGTGTCGGTAATATTTTCAAAAATTTTAATATAACTGATGTCTTTTTGTTGTGCAAATTCTCCAGCTTTTAACAATTTATCAGTAATCCCACCAACGGCAGAGACTACGCAGATGACCTTGTCCTGTTTTGAATAGGTATTCAATATCGAAATGACTTGATTTATGTGCTTTGCTGAACCAACTGACGTTCCTCCAAATTTTAAAACATTCATTGTAGTTATTTATAATTGAGTTGGGTATGATTTGATGCCTGATTAAGGACTTGTAATGTGAAATAATAGACTATGAACCCCTAAGGGTTGTTGCAGTAGTTATAGCAACAGCAATAGTGAAATTGGTGTGTTTTGATATTTGTTTTAGGTTTTGCATAAATAATAGTCTATACCTTTCAAATGTATTATTTTTACAAGAATAAAAAAACTTAACAGGTTATTTTACATTTTTTTCAGTTTAAACTGAATTAAATGCTGATTATTAACCGTTAAGCGATATAAACAGATAATTTAACAACTATTTTTTAAGGCGTTAATATGAAAATATTTTCAAAAGAACAGATTTACGAAGGTGACCAGCTTACAGCTAAAAAACAAAATATTACTTCCACTGAATTAATGGAGCGCGCCGGTATGCAAATTTTTAACTGGTTGCATATTAGAATGCAAGGGGCACAAGTCCCAATTCATGTGTTTTGTGGTATTGGAAATAATGGAGGAGATGGACTTGTTGTTGCTAGACATTTAATTACACATGGTTATAATGTGCATACGTATGTAGTGAATTGCAGCGATAAGCGATCTAAGGATTTTCTCGTTAATTATGACCTGATAAAACAAGTGACTAAAACCTGGCCTGCAATGCTTAATTGTGAAGCAGATTTTCCAGAGATTCACAAAGACGATATTATTGTAGATGCGATCTTTGGTATTGGTTTAAATCGACCTACTAATGATTGGGTAAAAGCCTTATTTGTACATTTTAAAACCAGCCAAGCATTTACATTGTCTATTGATATTCCATCAGGTGTGTATACTGATAAAGTTCCAGAGGATGATAATGGTGTGGTTTGGGCGAACTACACATTGAGTTTTCAGTCTCCTAAATTGGTGTTTTTTCTTCCTCAAACGTCTAAATTTTCGGTGCAATGGGAAGTGCTTGATATTGGTATTGATAGAGAGTTTTTATATGTCACCGAAACCGAAGTTGAATTAATTGGTAAGAATGAAGTATTGCCCATTTATTTGCCTCGGGAAAAATATGCACATAAAGGCGATTTTGGACACAGTCTCATTATTGGAGGTAGCTATGGCAAAATAGGATCTGTGTTATTAGCCAGTAGAGCTGCGCTCTCTGTTGGTGCTGGTTTAGTTACTGCATTTGTTCCTAAATGCGGCTATCAAATCATGCAGACTGCTTTTCCTGAAGCGATGGTGATTACAGATAAAGATGAAACGATGATAACTGATATCAATTTTGATATAGAGCCTAAGGTGATTGGTTTAGGGATTGGTATGGGTACAGATGATGCAACAATTTCAGCTTTAGAAAAATTCTTGAAATCAAATATAACACCTTTGGTGGTTGATGCTGATGGTTTAAATATTGTGTCGAAGAAAAAGACCTTATTGAAATATTTGCCAGAACAATCTGTACTAACTCCTCATCCAGGTGAATTGCAACGATTGATAGGGTCGTGGAAAGATGATTTTGATAAGCTAAAAAAAACTAAAGCGTTTTCTAAAAAACACAAAGTCATTGTCGTGATTAAAGGCGCGAATACCATAACTGTTTTTGGTGACAAATACTATGTGAATTCCACTGGAAATCCAGGTATGGCAACCGCAGGAACTGGTGATGTTTTAACAGGTATTATTACAGGATTAATTTCTCAAAATTATGAACCTTTAGCCGCAACTATATTTGGAGTTTATTTACATGGCAGAGCGGGAGATATAGCTATTGAAGATATAGGCTATCAAAGCCTTATAGCTAGTTATATTATCGAAGCCATTGGAGAAGCCTATGTTGATTTATTTAAGCAACCAGATCCACCACAAGTTGAGGAAGTGGATAGTGAATAATCCTAAATAAAAAAGCCACTTCATGAAGTGGCTTTTTTATTTAGGATTGTTGATTGAGATTTACATTTTTAATTGTTCCTCTAACAACTCAATTAATTTTGGGTCAGATGGCCGTGGTGCATCAGCACTTACGATATTGCCTTCTGGGTCAATTAAAATAAACCTTGGGATACCTTGAATTGCATAATCTTTCACAAATTTAGAATTCCAATCATTATCTGCCATTAATTGTAATCCCCCAAGTTCTTTGTCATTGACCATACTCACCCATTTGTCATGATCTTTGGCTTGATCAATAGATGTGCTTACAAATTCTATATTCTCACTATGAAATTTCTTTTCAACTTCTTTAAGTGAAGGAATTTCTCTTATGCAAGGTCCACACCATGTAGCCCATACATCTATGTATACATATTTACCTTTTAAATCAGAAAGAGATGTTTCACCACCTTTATGGTTTTCATAATTTGCAAATTGAGGTGACGGTTTACCTTTTACTAAATTTTTATTTTTTTCAAATGTCTCGGTTAATTTGGCTATCGTATCGTCATTGGTTGTATTACTTTTGAAGAAGTTGTATATGGCTTCCATTTGCGAATTTCCAGGGGATACTAAAAAGTTGCCCAAGTAATCAATCGCATCATTTTTTAATGCTTGAATTTTGATATCGTTTAGACCACTTAACTGTTCTGGGCCAATTGCAGTAATATCGTCCCCAAGTTCATCAAACATTGCTGTTAAAACTTTATCAAAGGCCATGCTTTTATATGACTGTGATGACTTATAAGCTTTAGCGTCATCAAAAACCATAGTTTTTAGAGATTCAGGGAGGAAGTCTTCAGAAACCTCAAAGCCTTCTTTTTTGGTATAGTAACCGTGTCGTTGCACGTAATTACTCAACATCGCATAATTGTCATACAATAGATTTTGTTTTTCAGTCGCTAAAAAATCTTCATCAGCATCAGTCAAATTAGATAATTGAGATTCATTTTCTTTGTGCATTTCTTCTAATTGGGTCTTAAAAGCCGCTTCATCCAAAGAGTAAAAATCTACGGCATTTGCCGTGACTTTACCATTGTTCAAGGTTTTAGTAGCTAGGTAATTATTTTCGGATGCACCGACACCTGAATACTTAATAGATTCATCGAAATTTTGTGCATCAACGCCTAGGCTAACATTATCCCCAGATTTTAAATATAACGGTGTAAACTCACGTCCAATAGATAGGGTGTAAAAACCATTTTCAGGAATACGCAGCGTATCCATGAATGAACCATCTGTGTTTATGGTAAGTTCTTTTTCAAAGTCAGCACTTTTAATGATCGCGACAGTAGCTTGAGAATTTTCGACATTACCAGAAAGAAGTGCATAATCAATTTTTGGTTCCTTCTGGCAAGCAACCACAGAAATTGCAATCAATACAAAAAGTAATTTTTTCATAATTTTATAATTGTTTATTAACTCAAAAATACAGATTCTTAAGATGTTATCAGAATCTTTACTAATTATTAACATTTCTTGCAAAGTAGCAATCTAATTCTCACTTTTGATCACGTAAAATAGAACCATGGATACCATTCATTATATCTCTTCAGAAATATTAGAACTTTCTACTATTAATGATATCATAATTCAGAATAAAAAAATTGTACTCTCAAAAGAAGCGATTCATAAGATTGAAACATGCAGAACATATCTTGATGATAAAATTAAAAACCAAGATCAACCTATTTACGGAATTAATACAGGGTTTGGATCCTTATGCGATGTTAAGATTTCCAATGAGAATTTGACACAGCTTCAAGAGAATTTGGTCATGTCACATGCTTGTGGAATAGGAGAGCAAGTGCCTAAAGCCATTGTTAAACTCATGTTGTTCTTAAAGGTTCAGTCATTAAGTTATGGACATAGTGGTGCCCAACTTCAAACGGTACAGCGATTAATAGATTTTTATAACCATGATGTATTACCTGTGATATATACACAAGGGTCTCTAGGAGCTTCTGGAGATTTAGCTCCTCTAGCGCATTTGGCTTTGCCGCTTATCGCCAAAGGCGAGGTGATGTATAAGGGTAAACAGGAAGATGCTCAGAACGTATTGTCAGAATTTGGATGGGAGCCCATTCAATTGCAATCTAAGGAAGGTTTAGCTTTGCTAAATGGCACACAATTTATGAGTGCATATGGAATTCATCTTCTTATGAAATCATATAAACTATCTTACTTTGCCGATTTTATTGGAAGTATTTCATTGGATGCATTTGATGGTAGAATAGAACCATTTAATGCCCTAGTACATTACGTAAGGCCACACAAAGGACAGATTAAAACAGCCGAACGCGTAAGAGCGTTCTTAGAAGGGAGTGAATTGATTTCGAAACATAAGGACCATGTTCAGGATCCGTATTCATTTAGATGTATGCCTCAAGTGCATGGTGCAACTAAGGACACTTTAGATTATGTTCGAAACGTTTTTAAAACAGAAATTAATGCCGTAACCGATAATCCAAACATATTCGTTGAAGAAGATCAAATTATATCAGGAGGAAATTTTCATGGTCAACCTTTAGCATTGGCTTTGGACTATTTAAAGATTGCGATGTCAGAATTGGGTAATATTTCTGAAAGAAGGATTTATCAATTGGTATCTGGTCTAAGAGGATTGCCGACGTTCTTGGTAGATAATCCTGGGTTAAATTCTGGTTTTATGATTCCTCAATATACAGCAGCAAGTATTGTGAGTGCTAATAAGCAGTTAGCAACACCTGCAAGCGTTGATAGTATAGTCTCGAGTAATGGTCAAGAAGATCATGTAAGTATGGGAGCAAATGCAGCAACACAGTGTTATAGTTTAGTTGTAAATATCGAGCGGATCTTGGCTATTGAATTACTTAATGCATCACAAGCCATCTATTTTAGAAGACCTTTTAAATCGTCACCTATAATTGAAACGTTCTTAAGGAGTTATAGAATTAAAGTTGCGTTTGTTGAAGAAGATCAAGTATTTTATAATTTGATACAAGATACATTACATTTTATCGATGATTTTTGCATCGAAAATGACTTGCTCTTCGACTAAATGCAGAAAAAAATGTTCAACTGTTTAATTTCAAAAAAATGAATAAATATATTTGGCAGTCACTACATTATAATATATTTTTGAAACTAGGATGAGGTGAGTTTACTCATTTTCTGACTGGTAGTAAATTGAATAATAGCAACACAATTTACTATTCTTACCTAAAATTGTTTAATAGCATAACAATTGATTATTAGCACATTTAATGAATTTAGGGCGCTCGCGTCCTAACATGATTTACTGTTTATGCAGTGCGTCATATTTAATTTTAAGCTTATGCACAAATATCGTATTTGTGCTTTTGCCGACAATCCTTGTATTGTCTATATAAATGTTTAAATAATTTAATTTAAAACCAAATGTTATGTTTATGAGCAATTTTACTCGAAGTGGTAGACGCGCCAAAATCTGGCAATCTATCACGAATTTATCGTGTTGTAGCATTGATCTTATGACTAAACAAAGTAGAAGCATGAAGACGTTAGTCTTACTCATGCTTTTGACGTTTAGTACAAGTTCGTTGTTCGCACAACAAAGCTTCGCGAGAAGTACGGAAATTAGTGGCTGTCTAAGTGACGCACCTGATGGATTTACTGTCGCGGAAGTGCAAAATTTGTACTCAGGCCAAGAAGAATGTGCCGGAGTTACACCAGAAGTAACAATTACTGTCACTGAAGAGGGCAATGATTGTGGCTGGACCAAAGAAATCACTTACGATGTTAAGTGTGGAGCGTTCGAAGAGCAATTCAAAATTGAATACTTCGGAGCTGATGGTACAGCACCAGAACTTAATGGTGATGCTGAGGTACCAACCGGTGGTAGTCTATTAGTTTTATGCTATGACGATATTCCTGAAGGACCAAGTATTGCAGATATTACTGCATTGTACTCAGATAACTGTGGTGAAGTAAATGTTACTAAATCTGGATCTCCAGAAGGTAGCGACTGTTCTTGGACAGTTACTTACAAATACACAATATCTGATGACTGTGGAAATTTCGCAGATGATTTAGATGTTACCTACAGTGGAGGAGATACAGAAGCTCCTATGTTAGGAAAAGATGTTGAGCTTCCGCCACTAGTAACTGATTCTTTAAACCAATGTTTTTTAGAAAAAGAACAAGGACCTACTGAAGAAGATATTGCGGCATTGTTTGTAGATAACTGTGGTAACGTAAATGTTGTTAAAACAGGAGTTTCTAAAGGAGATGACTGTAAATGGATGGCAGAATACACGTATACAATTTCTGATGATTGTGGAAACTTTGTACCAGAAAACTTAGTACTTACTTATTATGGTGGAGATTTTGAAAATCCAACATTAACGGGAGTACCAGAAGATGTTGAAGTAACTTGTGCTGATCTTATTCCAGCTCCTGATACAAAAAATGTTTCAGGTGCAGATAATTGTACTGATAAAGTAGATGTTGTAGTAACTGATGATGAAAGTCAATTTGATGGAACATGCTTTGGTGGAACAATTTTAAGAACGTATTCTGTAACAGATGATTGTGGACGTACAACGTCTCAAATACAAACGATTACAGTTTTACCAACACCTCCAGCCGTATTTGACCCAGTTCAAGACATGGAAATTACATGTGAAGAGGCTAATGTATTTGAACCAGGATTCCTATCTTATAGTAATGGTGGAGCGGGCGCTTGTGATATCAAAGGATCTGTAGAAGGTGTTTTAAGTGGATCTTACACAGAATGTGGTGGTACTCTTGAAGTAGACTATACATTTACAGATGAGTGTGAAAGAACAATTACTGCTAAGAAAGTAGTGACTGTTTTACCAGCACCAATGGCTTCATTTACAGAAGTTCAAAACCTTTCTATTACTTGTGAGGCTGCTGCGCTTTATGAAGCACAAGATTTAGCTTATACAAATGGTGGAACTGGAGCTTGTGAGATCTCAGGATCTGTAGCAGGTGAATTAAGTGGTACTTACGACGAATGTGGTGGTACTCTTTTTGTAAACTGGACATTTACTGATGACTGTAATAGAACAATTACAGCTCAAAAAGAAGTTAATGTTGAGCCAGCACCAGCTGCTGAATTCGATGAGATTCAAGATATGGAAATTACATGTGAAGAAGCAAATTCTTTAGAGCCAGGATCATTAGGATATTCTAATGGTGGATCTGGAGCATGTGAGATTTCAGGATCTGTAACAGGTGAATTAAGTGGATCATACGATGAGTGTGGTGGTACTTTAGAAGTAGACTGGACTTATACTGATGATTGTCAGAGAACAATCACAGCTAAGAAAACTATTACTGTTTTACCAGCACCAGCTGCTGAATTCGATGCGATTCAAGACATGGAAATTTCATGTGAAGAAGCAAATTCTTTCGAACCAGGATCATTAGGATACTCTAATGGTGGAACTGGAGCATGTGAGATCTCAGGATCTGTAGTAGGTGAATTAAGTGGATCATACACTGAATGTGGAGGAACATTATATGTAGATTGGACTTACACTGATGATTGTCAGAGAACAATCACAGCTAAGAAAACAATTACTGTTTTAGCTGCACCAGCTGCTGAATTCGATGCAATTCAAGACATGGAAATTTCATGTGAAGAAGCAAATTCTTTCGAACCAAGTTCATTATCATATACTAATGGTGGAACTGGCGCTTGTGAGATTTCAGGATCTGTACCAGGTGAATTAAGTGGATCATACGACGAATGTGGTGGTGAATTATTTGTAGATTGGACTTACACTGATGCTTGTCAGAGAACAATCACAGCTAAGAAAACAATTACTGTTTTACCAGCACCTCAAGCACAATTTGAAGCTGTTGAAAATATTACTATTACATGTGAAGAAGCAAATTCTTTCCAAGCAGGTTCATTATCATATACAAATGGTGGAACTGGAGCTTGTGAAATTTCAGGATCTGTACTAGGTGAATTAAGCGGAACATACGATGAGTGTGGAGGCGTATTATTTATCGATTGGACATATACTGACGATTGTGAGAGAACAATTACTGCTCACCAACAAGTTAAAGTAAATCCAGCACCAGCTGCTGTATTCGAAGACGTTTTTGACATGGAGATTTCATGTGAAGACGCTAATGTATTCGAACCAGGTTCTTTATCATATACAAATGGTGGAACTGGAGCTTGCGAGATCTCAGGATCTGTAGTAGGTGAATTAAGTGGATCATATACTGAATGTGGCGGTACTTTAGAAGTTGACTGGACATTTACTGATAAATGTGATAGAACAATCACTGCTAAGAAAGTGATTACTGTTTTACCAGCACCAGCTGCTGAATTTACAGAAGTTCAAAACCTTTCTATTACATGTGAGGATGCTGCACTTTATGAAGCACAAGATTTAGCTTACACAAATGGTGGAACTGGAGCTTGTGAGATCTCAGGATCTGTACCAGGTGAATTAAGCGGTACTTACGACGAATGTGGTGGTACTCTTTTTGTAAACTGGACATATACTGATGCTTGTGAGAGAACAATTACAGCTCAAAAAGAAGTTACTGTTGAACCAGCACCAATGGCTGAATTTGAACAAGTAGATGGATTTGAGATTACATGTGAAGAAGCTAATACTTTCCAAGCAGGATCATTAACATATTCAAATGGTGGAACTGGCGCTTGTGAGATCTCTGGATCTGTAACAGGAGAAGCTACACCAGATTATGATGAGTGTGGAGGTGTAATTCTTGTAAACTGGACGTATACTGACGACTGTAATAGAACAATTACGGCAAGTAATACAGTTACTGTATTACCAGCACCAGCTGCTGCATTCGAAGACGTTATTGACATGACGATTTCATGTGAAGAAGCTGCTGCTTTTGTTGACGACTTCTCTACAGGATTTGCAGGTGATTTTGCTCCTGAAAATTGGATACAAGATTTAGGTGGTTCTGATGGATCTATAAACATTACTGCAACTGACATGACTATTGTTGGAGGTAATAATGGTGTAGGTAGCAATGTAATTGCTTCAGCAACTTGCCCTACTAGTGGAGTGTATAGTTTCAGTTGGGACTTTACTACTGATGATAGTTCTGCATTCTGGGATCCAGCATTCTATGTAAATGGAGTGGCTGTGATTCAGTTAACTGATGATGGCTTATCAGCGCAATCAGGATCAGTTTCTGTAAACTGTGCTGCTGGAGATGTGATTGGATTTAGCGTAAATTCACAAGACGGTATTGCCGGTGCTGGAACATTAACTATTTCAAACTTTGCAGTTGGAAGTATGATGCCATTATCATATACAAATGGTGGAACTGGCGCTTGTGAGATCTCAGGATCTGTACCAGGTGAATTAAGTGGTACTTACGATGAGTGTGGTGGTACATTAGAAGTAGACTATACGTTTACAGATGATTGTAACAGAACAATCACAGCTAAGAAAGTGATTACTGTCTTACCTGCACCTCAAGCTGAATTCGAAGACGTTATTGACATGGAAATTACATGTGAAGACGCTAATGTATTCGAACCAGGTTCTTTATCATATACAAATGGTGGAACTGGTACTTGTGAGATCTCAGGATCTGTTGAAGGTGAATTAAGTGGATCATACGATGAGTGTGGTGGTACTTTAGAAGTAGACTGGACGTATACTGATGATTGTAACAGAACAATCACAGCTAAAAAAGTAATTACAGTCTTACCAGCACCTCAAGCTGAATTTGAAGCAGTTGAAGACATGACAATCTCATGTGAAGAAGCTGCTGCTTTTGTGAGTTCAACTTTAGTTGAAGACTTCACAAACCCAGGTGTAATAACTGCATTTGAAGGTTTAGCTAGTGCTGCTGTTACTGCCGATCCTCAGGATGGTAATAACCAAGTATTAGAGCTTATTTCTCAAGCTGCAGGAAATCCATGGCAAGGTGCTAGTTTAGTCAATAATATTGATCTAACTAATACCAAATCTGTAAAGATTGATGTATTAGCAGATCAAGCATTTGATATCTTAGTGAAAGTAGAAACTTCGCCAGATGACTTTGCTGAAACTGCTGGATCATACACTAACGTAGGACAATGGCAAACAATAACTGTGTCGTTTGAACAAGATCAACTTGTTAATGGTAACATTGGAGATCAGGCATATGGATTATTAGCATTATTCCCTGGTTGGGATGCTGCTGCTAACACTTGGGCTGAGCCATCAGACTTTACCATCTATGTAGATAACGTAGTTGTTGGTGGACCAGGTTGTCTATCTTATACTAACGGTGGAACTGGAGCTTGCGAAATCTCTGGTGAAGTTGCTGGTGAAGTTACTGGATCATACGATGAGTGTGGTGGTATATTAGAAGTAGATTATACATTCACTGACGATTGTAATAGAACAATCACAGCGAAAAAGACAATTACTGTTGAACCAGCACCTATGGCAGCATTCGATCCTGTTGAGGATATGACTGTGTCATGTGAAGAAGCTGCTGCTGTTGTAATAAATGCTACGATTGTAGAAGGATTTGTTGGTGATTTTGCACCAGGAAACTGGTCAATTAATACTGGTGGAACCGATGGAACTATCGCTATTACAGCAACTGATATGACTATAACAGGAGCTGCTGATGGTTCAAACGATGTACCAGTAATTGCTACTGCTACATGTCCTACAAGCGGAAACTATAGCTTTAGTTGGGATTTTAATACAACAGATAGTGCATTCTGGGATCCAGCGTTCTATGTAAATGGAGTAGCTGTTATTGAGTTAACTGATTCTAACGGGCCAGATAATCAATCAGGATCAGTTTCTGTAAACTGTGCTGCTGGAGATGTGATTGGATTTAGCGTAACTAGTCAAGATGGTGTTGCAGGACCAGGAGTATTAACAATTTCTGACTTTGTAGTTGGTGGAACGTTCTTGAACTACACTAATGGTGGCAATGGCGCTTGTGAAATCGCAGGTTCTGTACCAGCTGTATTAAGTGGATCATACGATGAGTGTGGTGGTACTTTATTCTTAGACTGGACATATACTGATGATTGTAATAGAACTATTACTGCACAAAAAGTGATTACTGTTGAACCAGCTCCAGAAGCTGTATTTGCAGAAATCATTGATGTGACTATCGCTTGTGAAGATTTAGCAACTTATGAACCACAATTCTTATCATATTCAAATGGTGGAACTGGCGCTTGTGAGATTGCAGGAGAAGTTCAAGGTGAAGCAGATGCTTTCGAAGGAAGCTGTGGAACGTTTGAAGTAAACTTTACATATACTGATGATTGTAATAGAACAATAACAGCTAAACATGTTGTTACTGTTGTTGATGAAACTGCACCAATGTTAGTAGGTGAAGCACCAGGTGGTGAGTCATTTATTGATGCTTGTTTCGCAGATCGTCCAGTAGGACCATCTATTGCAACAATCATAGAGTTATTTGAAGATAACTGTGGTAATGTGAATGTAACTAAAGAAGAAACTATAGTTGAAAGTTCAGATTGTCAATGGGCAGTATTCTATGTATACACAATTTCTGATGATTGCGATAACTTCGCAAATAACATCAAAATTAGCTACTTCGGTGGTGATGATAGTGCTCCTGTATTAGTAGGAACATTACCAACAGGTGTTACTGGATTACAGTGCTTAAGTGATAACCCTGGAGTATCTCCAGAAGTTATGAATCAAATCGCTGCAGCATACACTGAAACATGTGGAGAAGTATTAGTGTCACCATTAGAGCCTATTATTGAAGGTACTGATTGTGCATGGACTGCGACTTACACATTTACTGTTGAAGATTCTTGTGGAAACTTCGCAGATAACGTAACTATCGTAAATAGTGGAGCTGATACTATGAAGCCTGTTTATAACGGTGAATTAGATGATTCATTTACTAATACAACGTTATGTTTTGATGCTGAATTAGGTGAGCCAAGTGCAGAAGATATGAGAGCAATGTTCTCTGATAACTGTACAAGTACTGATGATTTAATCATAACTAAAACAGTTCAAGAATTCGGTTCTGACTGTCAGTGGTTGAAAGTATTCATCTACACAGCTGAAGATGCTTGTGGACTTATTTCTGATCCTGTTAAGATTAACTATGAAGGATTAGACGAAGAAGCTCCAACTGGAGGATGTCCTGTTGAAGCTGTAGTTATTGGTACTGATGCTGGCGCAGCTTGCCCAGCAGATGCTGTAATTTCATTACAACAAGGTGATGAAGTCTCTGCAGGAGATACATCATGGACTGTAGCAGGAGTGAGTATAGGAGACATAGGTCAAGGTACTGCCTTCCTAGGATGTTATACTGATAACTGTGCTGACGAGGATGAATTAATTTTCAGAGTTGTAAGCAACGTGGCTACGCCAACTGATGATTGTTCTACAACTATAGTATTAACTATGGAAGTTGAAGATCTTTGTGGAAACGTATCTTTACCATTCGATTGTACATTTATCATCGTTGATGATACTGATCCTATAGTAGAGTGCCCAGAAGGTCAAGACTTTGGTGTCGTTACTCAAACGCCATCAGGATTTGCTGATAAGGCGCCTTATACTGACAACTGTCAAGTAGGTGGTGATACTCAGGATTTCTCAGATAATTTAACATCTGTAGTTAATGAGGGTAGTGCTGCTGAGACGTATACTGAGAATTTTGATGGGCTATTTGCTCCTTCACTTTTCTCTGTTCAAAACACTTCTACTAATGATTACTTCACATCTCCTTACGCATCATTAACTGCTGGGAACTGGGAAGTATTAGATACGTCAACATTTAATTGTGCTGCCTTATCTACTCCTAATTCATTAGTTTGGAACACAGCTCAATCTTCAGCAGATGTGGGTGGTAATGATCCTAGTGCAACTATTTCATTCGCTGTACCAGCATTTGATGTGTCATTTGCAATTGCAGATAATACACTTGTAGAGGTTACCGTAAACCATGATGGAGGAACTTCGGTTCTTTCTGTAAATGGAAATGGAGATGCAGGTAACATCGTTACGCTTACGGAGACTGGAATTACAAGTTTAGACTTTGTAGTTCAAGATTTCGGTAATAACTATGGATGTTTAGACAACCTAACCTATTCTGTAGGTTCAGTACCAACTAGAGATTACACTTTAGTACGTACGTTTACAGCTAATGATGGTTGTGATAATACTGCGTCTTGTGATGTAACGTATACATGGTCTGTTGAATTAAGTACTTGTGATAATGCTGAGGTATTAGATTGTGGCGCTGTTGTAAGCGGTGATACATCTGTTACTGGTGGCCCTCAAGTAGACGGTCAAGACTGTACTTCTTTTGGAGAAGGTTTAGGTCAATGGTATACAGTTGTCGGAACAGGAAGTCCAATAGTTGTTAGTACATGTAGTGAAAACACAACGTATGATACGTACTTAAGTGCTTATTCTGATTGTGGAATTACTTGTGTAGCTGATAATGATGATACTGTAAATGACACTAATTGTGTACATAGCAATTTGCATTCTCAAATAGAATTTGATACTGTTGCAGGTGAAGAATACAAAATCTTTGTATCTGGATTCGCTGGCGGTACAGGAGCATTTGAATTATCTGTAGAATGCCTCGACGCTTGTGAAGTAGCTGCAGAAATTGCTTGTGGTGACGTAATCAGCGGAGATACATCTGTAACTGGAGTTCCAGAATACGATAATCAAGACTGTACGTCTATTGGAAGTAACTCAGGTGATTGGTATACATTAGTAGGAACTGGTCAAACAGCAACTATTAGTACATGTAGTGCCAACACGACGTATGATACGTACTTAAGTGTGTATTCTGATTGTGGTGTAACTTGTGTAGCTAATAATGATGATACGTCAAATGATACTAATTGTATACATAGTAATCTTCATTCTCAAATAGTATTTGATACTGTTGAAGGTCAAGAATACAAGGTATTTGTGTCTGGATTCAATGGACAAACTGGAGCATATGAGTTATCAGTAACTTGTGAAACTCTTCCAACTATCGTTGAATGTGGTGGACCAGGAGAGACTGTTGAAGTATTAAGTACTGAAAACAATCAATTCCTAGAATGGGCATTTACGTCTAGTACAGGAGATCCATTAACAATTAATTTTGATGGTTCAACTGAAGCAGGATTTGATTTCATATTTGTATATGACGGTCTTGATGCTACGGCACCATTCCTTGGCGCATTTGATGGAAACTTAACTGGTCAATCTGTAACAACAACTGGAGATTCAGTATACGTTACATTTGATAGTGATAGCTCTGTATCAGGATTCACATTCGCTGTGAATGCATCTTGTGAGACTGGAGCAACTATCGTTGAATGTGGTGGACCAGGAGAGACTGTTGAAGTATTAAGTACTGAAAACAATCAATTCCTAGAATGGGCATTTACGTCTAGTACAGGAGATCCATTAACAATTAATTTTGATGGTTCAACTGAAGCAGGATTTGATTTCATATTTGTATATGACGGTCTTGATGCTACGGCACCATTCCTTGGCGCATTTGATGGAAACTTAACTGGTCAATCTGTAACAACAACTGGAGATTCAGTATACGTTACATTTGATAGTGATAGCTCTGTATCAGGATTCACATTCGCTGTGAATGCATCTTGTGAGACTGGAGCAACTATCGTTGAATGTGGTGGACCAGGAGAGACTGTTGAAGTAATAGGTACTGAAAACAATCAATTCCTAGAATGGGCATTTACGTCTAGTACAGGAGATCCATTAACAATTAATTTTGATGGTTCAACTGAAGCAGGATTTGATTTCATATTTGTATATGACGGTCTTGATGCTACGGCACCATTCCTTGGCGCATTTGATGGAAACTTAACTGGTCAATCTGTAACAACAACTGGAGATTCAGTATACGTTACATTTGATAGTGATAGCTCTGTATCAGGATTCACATTCGCTGTGAATGCATCTTGTGAGACTGGAGCAACTATCGTTGAATGTGGTGGACCAGGAGAGACTGTTGAAGTAATAGGTACTGAAAACAATCAATTCCTAGAATGGGCATTTACGTCTAGTACAGGAGATCCATTAACAATTAATTTTGATGGTTCAACTGAAGCAGGATTTGATTTCATATTTGTTTATGACGGTCTTGATGCTACGGCACCATTCCTTGGCGCATTTGATGGAAACTTAATAGGTCAATCTGTAACAACAACTGGAGATTCAGTATACGTTACATTTGATAGTGATAGCTCTGTATCAGGATTCACATTCGCTGTGAATGTGGCTTGTGGTGCACCTCAAGCTAGAACTGCAGGAACTGAGATAGACTTTACTGCTTATCCAGTACCATTTGATAAAGAAGTTAATATTGCATACTCATTTGAGTTTGAAACTAACGTAACTATTGAGTTATTTGATACTAAAGGTTTATTAGTATTCACTGAAACTAACACTAGATATGTTACAGGATCTAAAGGTACATCGACTTTCGATTTATCTAGATACTCAAACCAATTGTTCTATGTGAAGTTGACAACTAATCAAGGTTCTGTTACTAAGAAGATCGTATCTTCTGGTAAGAAGTAATTGATAAATAATTAGGGACATTATTCCCTAAGGGTATAACTAAAAGGCAGCTAGAAATAGCTGCCTTTTTTTTATACCATTATTTCAAAGTTTATAGTTTGAGAGGATACACGTTACTGCATATAATAAATCTATTCAAGTAATATGAAGCCAAGACTTGTGAAGCTAGCTATTAAAATTGTCTAGATGACAGCAGTATGATATGAGAATTCATATGAGGTGCGCTTAAGACAAAAGAAAAGGATATTATTTAGTAATAGTTTTTGACCATTCAATGGCTTCTGGTAACGTATCGAAAATTTCAAAGGGCTTATCCAGAAACAACTGCTCAATCTTCGCAGCACTCTTGGCCATATAGTTTTTAGAAACCACACAAAACCCTACAAGGTTTTTGATTTTAGAAGTTTCTGCATAAACAGAAGGGTCTACAGAATACGAATTAATTCTATGTGTGATATAGACAAAAGGGGTATCCTTAAAATGGGTGTCGGCAATACCTTGTAATACATGATGGTATTCCAAACTGATATTTTCACCAGTATTTACGGTTACAACCATATAGTTATCGTAGAGATGAACCTCACAAAAATCAAGTGTTAAATGATCTGCCATATTTTAAAGTTAGGCAATCTTAAAATTTGAAGCAAAAAAAAACCTCTTTATTTAAAAAGAGGTTTTTAATTTCGAGGGGTAACCCTACGATTTTGTTTGTGTTTCAGATTTAACAATCTTAATCGTTAACTCATCCAGTTTAGTATCTAGATCCATATGAATCGTGTCACCTTCTTGAAGCTGTGAGTTAATAATCTCTTCTGCTAAAGCATCTTCGATATACTTTTGAATTGCACGCTTTAAAGGTCGCGCACCATATTCTTTATCAAAGCCTTTTTCAGCGATATATGATTTCGCTTTTTTGCTTAATTTTAGTTGATAGCCAAGATCTTCAATACGTTTCACAAGAAACGCTAATTCTATATCAATAATCTTATTGATATCTTCTTTCTCTAAAGCGTTAAAGACCATGACATCATCAATTCTATTCAAGAATTCGGGCGCAAAAGCTTTCTTAAGCGCATTTTCAATAATGCTTCTAGAATTGTCATTCGCTTGTGCTGCTTTTGCAGAGGTTCCAAATCCAACGCCTTGTCCGAAATCTTTCAGTTTACGCGCACCAATATTTGAGGTCATAATGATGATGGTATTTCTGAAATCGATCTTACGACCTAAACTATCTGTTAAATAGCCATCATCTAATACCTGCAATAACATATTAAACACATCTGGATGCGCTTTTTCTATTTCGTCTAACAAAATCACCGCATAAGGCTTACGACGCACTTTTTCGGTTAATTGACCTCCTTCTTCGTAACCGACGTATCCTGGAGGTGCACCTACTAATCTTGAAATAGCGAATTTTTCCATGTATTCACTCATGTCAATTCTAACCAGTGCGTCTTCACTATCAAAGAGTTCACGAGCCAGTACTTTTGCTAATTGCGTTTTTCCGACGCCTGTTTGCCCTAAAAATATAAATGACCTAATGGGTTTATTAGGATCTTTAAGTCCGGCACGATTACGCTGAATGGCTTTCACAACCTTCGCAACTGCCTCGTCTTGACCAATAACTTTTCCTTTGATGAGTTCAGGGAGCTTTGCAAGCTTATTACTTTCGGTTTGTGCAATGCGATTTACAGGGATGCCAGTCATCATTGACACCACATCTGCAACATTGTCTTCAGTGACAATTTCACGGTGCTGTTTGGTTTCCTCTTCCCATTTTTCTTGAGCAATAGCAAGTTCCTTTTCAAGACGTTTTTCATCATCTCTTAATTTTGCGGCTTCCTCATACTTTTGTTTTTTAACAACTGTATTTTTGGTTTCCTTGACTTCTTCGAGCTTCTTTTCAAGTTCGATAACTTGTTTAGGAACATCAATATTTGTGATGTGAACCCGCGAACCCGCTTCATCTAAAGCATCAATAGCTTTGTCTGGTAAAAAGCGTTCGGTCATATATCTATTCGTAAGTTTTACACAGGCTAGAATGGCCTCAGGTGTGTAATCTACATTGTGATGTTCTTCGTACTTTCCTTTAATATTATTAAGAATTTCTACGGTTTCTTCTACGGTAGTCGGTTCTACAATAACTTTTTGGAAACGACGCTCTAAGGCACCATCTTTTTCGATATACTGTCTGTATTCATCTAATGTGGTGGCACCAATACATTGAATTTCTCCACGTGCTAAGGCAGGTTTAAACATATTAGAAGCATCTAAACTTCCAGTGGCACCTCCAGCACCAACAATGGTATGAATTTCATCAATAAAAAGAATAATATCATCATTCTTCTCTAATTCGTTCATCACGGCTTTCATGCGCTCTTCAAATTGACCACGATATTTTGTACCAGCTACTAAGCTCGCTAAATCAAGGGTTACGACGCGTTTATTGAAAAGTATTCTTGATACTTTACGTTTTACGATTCTAAGTGCAAGTCCTTCAGCAATAGCCGATTTACCAACACCTGGTTCGCCGATTAATAAGGGATTATTCTTTTTACGTCGGCTCAATATTTGAGACACACGTTGAATTTCTTTTTCACGTCCCACAACAGGATCTAATTTACCTTCTTCGGCCATTACGGTGAGATCTCGACCAAAATTGTCAAGCACAGGTGTTTTAGATTTTTTTGTTGATTTCGCTGAAGATTGTCCGAACGGATTTTCTTTAGCTTCACCTTCATCATTAGGTTCGTCATCAGAGAACGACTCTGATTTTGGAAGGTCTAGATAGTCATCATCATTAGTTATCATAAATTTGAATTGTTCTTTTACATTATCATAATCTACCTTGAGCTTATTTAAAAGTTTCGTGGTAGGATCGTTTTCATTTCTTAGAATGCACAATAAAAGATGTGCTGTATTTATCGACGTGCTCTGAAATAATTTAGCTTCTAAAAACGTGGTTTTCAGTGCGCGTTCGGCTTGTCGTGTGAGGTGTAAGTTCTTTTTCTCATTTGAAGCTACACTTATATTGGGGTTTGCCGGACTTAGAATCTCGACTTTTCGCCTTAAATGATTGAGGTCTATATCCAGCGCATTCAATATATCTATTGCTTTCCCATTACCATCACGGAGCAGCCCTAACATTAAATGTTCGGTACCAATAAAATCGTGACCTAGTCGCAATGCTTCCTCTTTGCTGTATGCAATTACATCTTTAACTCTTGGGGAAAAATTATCATCCATAGTAAACTCTTTCTGCATTAAAAATAATAAAATCTACCTATAAAAAAGCAAAAACTGTACCTTAAATATAGGACTGCTACTAATAGAGTGAAAAAACTTTAGAAATTCAAAAGATTTAACAACATACTTATTAAAAATTGCCCTAAAATTTGTTAATAAAAAGTTTTAAATTTTGGGTCTTAAATCTTCTCAAACACTATGAGAATAGTTATCTTAGCACGATTTGAAAACCTACAAAAAATCTAATTTATATATTTATGGAAGACGGAGAGAAAGTGATTCCTATTAACATTGAGGATGAAATGAAATCAGCCTACATTGATTATTCAATGTCGGTCATTGTGTCACGTGCATTACCTGATGTAAGAGATGGTTTAAAACCAGTTCACAGACGTGTCCTTTATGGAATGCATGAACTAGGTGTTAGATCAAATACTGCTCATAAAAAATCAGCAAGAATTGTCGGTGAAGTATTAGGTAAGTACCACCCTCATGGTGATACTTCGGTATATGACGCCATGGTGCGTATGGCTCAAGAATGGAGTTTGCGTTATATGCTTGTGGACGGACAAGGGAACTTTGGATCTATTGATGGTGATAGTCCTGCAGCAATGCGTTATACTGAAGCCAGAATGAAAAAGATTTCTGAAGAAATGCTGGCAGATATCGATAAAGAAACTGTTGATCACAAATTAAATTTTGATGATACGCTTGAAGAACCTACAGTACTTCCTACTAGAATCCCAGGATTACTTGTAAACGGAGCATCTGGTATTGCAGTAGGTATGGCCACTAACATGCCACCTCACAATTTGTCAGAGGTCATTGATGGAACGATTGCCTATATAGATAATAACGATATTGAGATTGATGAGTTAATTCAGCATGTGAAAGCACCAGATTTTCCTACGGGAGGAACCATTTATGGTTATGATGGTGTTCGTGAGGCTTTTAAAACAGGTCGTGGGCGAATTGTGATTAGAGGAAAGGCTAGAATTGAAGAAGTGCAAGGTAGAGAAACTATTATTGTTACTGAAATACCATATCAAGTCAATAAGGCAGATATGATTAAAAAGACTGCCGATTTAATTAATGACAAGAAAATTGATGGTATTTCTCTTATTAGAGATGAATCGGATAGAAATGGAATGCGTATCGTTTATATTTTAAAGCGTGACGCTATTCCAAATATTGTATTAAATACCTTATATAAATATACAGCGTTACAGTCATCATTTAGTGTTAATAATATTGCCTTAGTTAAAGGCCGTCCGCAGTTATTGAATCTGAAAGAAATGATTCATTACTTTGTAGAGCATAGACATGATGTTGTTGTAAGGCGTACTGTTTATGAATTGCGCAAAGCGGAAGAACGTGCTCATATACTTGAAGGTTTAATTATTGCTTCAGATAATATAGATGAAGTTATTGCGCTTATTCGTGCATCTTCAAATGCAGACGAAGCCCGAGCCAAATTAATTGAGCGCTTTAAGCTATCAGAAATACAAGCTAAAGCAATTGTAGAAATGCGATTACGTCAACTTACAGGATTAGAACAAGATAAATTACGTTCTGAATACGACCTGTTGATGAAGACAATTGAAGATCTTAAAGATATCTTAGATAAGAAAGAACGTCGCTATGAGATTATCAAAGATGAACTTTTTGTTATCAAAGATAAATATGGTGATGAACGTCGTTCACTTATTGAATACGCAGGTGGTGACTTGAGTATTGAAGATATGATTCCAGATGAGCAAGTGGTGATTACCATCTCTCACGCTGGATATATTAAAAGAACATCTTTAACGGAATATAAAACACAGAATAGAGGTGGTGTTGGACAAAAAGCATCAACAACGCGTAACGAAGATTTCTTAGAGCATTTATTTGTAGGAACGAATCACCAATACATGTTGTTCTTTACTCAAAAAGGGAAATGTTTCTGGATGCGTGTTTATGAAATTCCAGAAGGTAGCAAGACTTCCAAAGGTAGAGCCATTCAAAATTTGATTAATATTGAGCAAGATGATAAAGTTATGGCGTTCATTTGTACTCAAGATTTAAAAGATGAAGAGTATATCAATAGTCATTACGTCATCATGGCAACTAAAAAAGGCCAGGTTAAGAAAACCTCTTTAGAACAGTATTCTAGACCTCGTACTAATGGAATCAATGCGATTACAATTAAAGAGGATGACGAACTACTCGAAGCGAAATTAACTACTGGTAATAGTCAAGTGATGTTGGCATTGAAATCTGGTAAGGCAATTCGATTTGAAGAAGAGAAAACAAGACCAATGGGAAGAAATGCTTCAGGTGTGAGAGGTATTCGATTAGCAAATGATAAAGATGAAGTCATTGGAATGATTGCTATAGAAAATCCACAAGAAGAATCTGTTTTAGTTGTTTCTGAAAAAGGATTTGGAAAACGCAGTTATATTGATGATCCAGAAGATGGAGAAGCTGTATACCGTATTACGAATCGTGGAGGAAAAGGTGTTAAAACCATTTCTATTACTGAGAAGACAGGTCATTTAGTCGCGATTAAAACGGTGACAGATGATGATGATTTAATGATCATTAATAAGTCTGGTATTGCCATAAGAATGGGAGTCAATGATTTAAGGGTCATGGGACGCGCCACACAAGGTGTGAAGCTCATTAACCTTAAAGGGAGTGATTCAATAGCCGCTGTGGCAAAAGTCATGAAAGAAGATGAAGAAGATATTGATTCTGAAAACACTGATATTGAAGACGTTAATGATGATGGCACAACTCTTGATAATAACCAAGAAGAAGAATAACGATTAATAATAAAAACAATTAACAATGAAAAAACAAATTGTAGTTGCTCTAGCACTTTTGGTAGGTACTGTTTCATTTTCACAAAAGAAAGAACTTAAAACAGCTGAAAAAGCAATTAAAACAGGAAACTTTGCCGATGCTAAATCGGCTTTACAATCGGCAGAGTCATTGATGGGTGCAGCAGATGATAAATCAAAAGCAAAATACCATTTTTTAATGGGTCAAGCGCTGTACGCGAATGGTACAGCATCAAATGCTGATATCGATAAAGCTATTGAAAGCTTTGATATGGTAGGAACTATTGAAGGTGGCAGTGGGAAATATAGTGGGCAGATTGAGGATTTAAAATCTCAAATGCTCAATAATTTTCTTACGAAAGCAAACGCATCTTTAACAAGTAAAGACTATCTAAAATCTTCAGCAGATTTTGAAAAGGCGTATCGCATGTCGCCAAAAGACACCTTATATCTTTATTATGCAGCATCAACAGCGGTGACGGCACAAGACTATAATACCTCTTTAAAATATTATGAAGAATTAAGAGATTTAGGTTTTGAAGGAATCGCAATTCAGTACACTGCAACGAATAAAGAAACTGGAGAAATAGATCCATTTGATACTAAAAGTCTGAGAGATTATTCGGTTAGAGCTGGCACACATATCGCTCCAAAGGATAAGAAAACGGATTCGAAAGCTGCAGAGATTGTAAAAAATATTGCTTTAATCCACGTTGCTAACGGTAATGATGAGAAGGCAGTTGAAGCTATGAAGTTGGCTCGAGAGAAAAACCCTGATGATTTAGGTTTATTGCTTTCTGAAGCCAATGTGCAACTTAAAATGGGAAACACAGATCGCTTTAAAGACTTAATGCAAGAAGCTACAGCGAAAGATCCTAATAATGCTGAACTTCAGTATAACTTAGGAGTTATTTCGGCAGAATCAGGCGATAGCGAATCAGCTATGGCTTATTATGAAAAAGCAATAGAATTAGATCCATCATATACAGATGCTTATAATAATATGGCTGTACTTTTATTAAGTACTGAAAAAGATTTAGTAGCAGAGATGAATTCTCTAGGCACATCAAAAGCTGACAATAAGCGCTATGATGAGTTAAAGGCGCAACGTACAAGTATTTATGAGTCTGCTATTCCTTACCTTGAAACAACTTTAAAATTGAAGCCTAAAGATATTCAAGCTGCACAAACGCTAATGAATATATATAGTGCTATTGGCGAAACTGATAAGTTTAAGGCCATGAAAGCTAAAGTTGCAGAATTAGAAGCAGGAAATTAATTTAGCAAATAAGCGTAAAAAAAGCGATTAGAATTCTAATCGCTTTTTTTATATAATCTTTTTAATAACTCTCAATTTGTGAGAATGCATTCCTTTGTCTACATTATAAATTCCGGAGTGATCTAGTCGATCTATTCTAACTTTGCCATGCGCATGAATGATGTAATTATCTTCCATGATGATACCCACGTGGGTGATATGACCTTCAGAATTATCAAAAAATGCGAGGTCACCTGGTTCACTTTCTTCAATAAAACTTAATGCTATACCTTGTGTTGCTTGTTGTGATGCATCACGAAGTAAATGATAACCATTGATTTTATATACCATTTGAGTAAAACCTGAACAGTCTATCCCAAACGGAGTTTTTCCTCCCCAAAGGTAGGGGGCATTAAGGTAGGTAAATGCTGTTTTGATCAGGTTGGTTTTGTCCTGTTTTAATGCTATTGAATTACCGTCATGTGTGTGATTTAACAATTCTAAACCATTAAGAGATGAGCCAATCGGAATCGTGTATAATTGGTCGTTTTCATCCTGAACATACTCAATGAGATCACTAGAAAGGATCGGTTGCTGTTGCGTTATATTCTTATAGTTATCCTCTGTAATTTCAAGATACTGTTTGTTGTCAATCCAACCTTCATATTTGTCAAATGCCAATCGAATTCTACTCCAAGATTTACGTTGTTCTAGTACTTTGAATAATTCGCCATATAATACTTGAGAAACTAATTCACAAGCATCACTTGGTTCAACTCTAAGAGGAACAATACTCAGATTACAAATTCCGTATTGCATTAGGTTATATTAATTACGTTCTATTACAATTGCTGATGCACCGCCACCACCATTACAGATTGCGGCAGCACCTACTTTTGCATTATTTTGTTGAAGTACACTCAATAAGGTAATAATAATTCTAACGCCAGAACAGCCTAATGGATGCCCTAACGAGACAGCGCCACCATTTACATTGACAGTACTGTCTTCTAACCCTAAAATTTTCATATTGGCTAATCCAACAACAGAAAATGCTTCATTAAATTCGAAATAATCAACATCTTTTATTGAAATGCCTGCTTTGTCCAAAGCTTTTGGTAAAGCTTTGGCTGGCGCAGTAGTAAACCACTTTGGTTCTTGTGCGGCATCGGCATAACTTTTAATCGTTGCAAGAGGTGTTAATCCTAATTCATCGGCCTTTTCTCTACTCATTAATACCATAGCTCCGGCACCATCATTTATAGTTGACGCATTCGCAGCGGTTACAGTTCCTTCTTTGGTGAAAGCAGGTCTTAACGCTGGAATTTTTTCCATCTTAACATTCGTATATTCTTCGTCCTTTGAGACCACTATTGGTTCTCCGCGTCTTTGTGGTACTTCAACAGGAACAACTTCGTTGTCAAATTTTCCAGCATCCCAAGCAGCAGAAGAGCGCTGGTAGGATTGAATGGCATACGTATCTTGGTCCTCTCTTGAAAACTCATATTCTGTAGCACAAGCATCGGCACAAACACCCATTGCATTTTGATCATAGGCATCAACCAATCCATCTTTTTGCATACCATCTATCAAGGTGGCAGGTCCGAATTTGGTTCCTGTTCTTGCATGAAGATAGTGTGGAATCATACTCATATTTTCCATTCCTCCAGCTACAATAATATCAGTATCGCCAAGTGCAATTGATTGAGCAGCCTGCATGACCGCCTTCATTCCAGAGGCACATACTTTATTAATCGTAGTACATGGTACTGAATCGGGAATACCTGCATAAATGGCAGCTTGTCTAGCAGGAGCTTGACCAGTTCCAGCTTGTACAACATTTCCCATTAAAACCTCTTCCACAAGTTCTGGATTCAGCTTGATTTTATCTAATGCGCCTTTAATGGCAATAGCACCTAGTTTTGGTGCAGGTATGGTTGATAAAGCACCTAAAAAACTTCCTATTGGAGTTCTTGCTGTTGATACAATTACGACATCTCTACTCATTTTAAATCTTTTTATTTTCTAGCTGCAAAATTAATCAATTTTTAATTAAATAGCCCCTATGAACTAATAACCTCAATTCTATTATATTTTCTTACTTTTGACAGTATGAGCACAAATAGAACCAAAGGAATAGATGGTATTTCTGTGCTGAAATCAGATTTCAAATGAATGACTGGGTGAATAAGTGGTATAAAAATCATGCACTAATGTATAAAGTGCTATTGTTTTTAAGTACGACCTTTTTAATTGTGTATCTCTTTCCGAAGAGTGGAAAATTTAAATACGATTTTGATAAAGGGAAGCCCTGGCAATCAGAAAGCTTATTGGCTCCTTTTGACTTCGCTATTAAGAAATCTTCTGAAGAAATTGAAAAAGAACGAATTGAAGCCACCGAAAAGAGTTCGCTATATTTTGATATCGACAAGGCTATTATAGATAGTGTTTTGACTGATTATTCGGAACAGTTTAGTAAGACATTTTCTGATAGTATTATTGCTAAACACAGAAATTTATATGACATTGGAGAAAGAACTATTAATGAGCTGTATACCTTCGGTGTTTTAGATGAAGACTATAAGTATTCTTCCAATAAAAATGTTATTTTACTCGATGCACAGCGACAATTTGGAGAAACAAAGTTTGCGAACCTCACTAAGCTTGATGGGTTTATTAATATTTTGGGTGATAACCTTTCAAATAGCGGACTAGAACAGTTTAACGCAGCCTTGACTTCTGTTTTTTTCGATGTCATACAACCAAATTTAAAGCTAAATACTTCATTTACACAAAACGCACTTCAGGAGCGTCTTGGTAGTATTTCTACGGTTAGAGGAAGTATTGAAAAAGGAACACTTATCATTTCTAAAGGCGAAATTGTAGAAGGAGAAAAATATGAAGAATTAAAGTCGCTAGAGTCAGAGTACGAATCTCAGGTTTGGAATGAATCTAACTATAATCTCATCATATTTGCATATGCTTTATTAGTTGCTTTAGCCTTATTGATGTTACTTTTATTTTTAAGAAAATATAGAATTGAGGTGTTTTTAGATAACACCAAAGTCACCTTCATATTTTTTAATATTTTATTGATGATTCTTTTGACTACGTTGGTCATCAATTATAATGCACAATACGTCTATGTAGTACCTTTATGTATTCTTCCATTAGTACTAAAAGCCTTTTTTGACGCGAGATTAGGTTTGTTTGCCCATGTATTAACAGTACTTCTTTTGGGGTTTATAGTACCCAATAGTTATGAGTATATGTTTTTACAAATCATTGCGGGTATCGTTACTATATTAACGGTTTCAGAATTATATAAAAGAGCAAATTTATTTATTTCAGTAGGACAGATTACGCTTATTTACATCATAGCCTATTTTGCGTTTTTTGTGATACAGGAAGGTGATATCACAAATTTGGACCCTAGAACTTTTGGGCTTTTTGTGCTTTGTGGTTTGGCAACATTGTTCGTTCAACCGTTGATATATATTTATGAAAAACTATTCGGACTTGTATCTGATGTGTCACTTTTAGAATTATCTGATACCAATACGAAACTCTTAAAAGAGCTTTCCAATAAGGCGCCAGGAACATTCCATCATTCTTTAAACGTGGCTAACTTGGCGGAAGCTTCTGCTAACGAAATAGGTGCTAATGCGATGCTTATTAGAGTAGGTGCATTGTATCATGATATTGGCAAAATGAAGAATCCTACATATTTTACTGAAAATCAAGCCACAGGTATTAATCCTCATGATGAATTATCTTCAAGAGAAAGCACCGAAATTATAATTGATCATGTACTAGATGGTATTGAAATTGCAAAGAAAAATAACCTGCCAGATCGTGTCATAGATTTCATTAGAACGCATCACGGCACGAGTATGGTGTATTATTTTTATCGAAAAGAAAAAGACCTGAATGATGAAACAAATGATGCCGATTTTAGATATCCGGGTCCAAAGCCATTCAGCAAGGAAACGGCAATATTAATGATGTGTGATAGTGTTGAGGCAGCCTCAAAGAGTTTAAAAGAACCTACTACCACAAAAATCGATAAATTCGTAGAGAGTATTATTAGTAAACAAATGGAAGACGATCAGTTTTTAAATGCAAATATTACGTTTAAAGAAATACAGTCTATCAAGAAAGTTCTCAAAATGAAGTTAGCTAATATCTTTCATCTGAGAATTGAATACCCAGAATAATATTTTCGTAGAAAAAAATCCAAAAAACTGTTGTATTGTTGCTAATGAAAAGTTACATTTGCATCCGCATTTGAAACAAAAAATGCTAAGTTCTAATAAAAAACTGGAGAGGTGCCTGAGTGGCCGAAAGGAGCGGTTTGCTAAATCGTCGTACCTAGAAATAGGTACCCAGGGTTCGAATCCCTGTCTCTCCGCAAATTTCATTTGTAATGGATGAAATAGATAGCCAATTCGGGGTGTAGCGTAGCCCGGTTATCGCGCCGCGTTTGGGACGCGGAGGTCGCAGGTTCGAATCCTGCCACCCCGACTAAAAAAGCTGAACAATATTGTTCAGCTTTTTTTTTTTAGACGCTTAGAAACCTCGGTGATAATATTAGTCACCGCTTTACCTAATTAAAACGCATTGAATTTACTAATATCTTTATTAGAACTGTTGATAACTTTGATGTAAGGTTTTCATCAAAAATCCTACTTTTGTTGAATATAAATTGAAATAAGAATATGTCTGATACAATAGAAAAAGTAAAGTGCCTTATTATAGGTTCGGGACCGGCAGGATATACCGCAGCAATATATGCATCAAGAGCAAATATGGAACCTGTATTATATCAAGGAACTCAGCCAGGAGGTCAATTAACAACGACTAATGATGTTGAGAATTTTCCTGGTTATCCTGACGGAATTACTGGTCCGGCAATGATGATCGAATTACAAAATCAAGCTGCACGATTTGGAACTGATATTCGTGATGGTTGGATAACTAAAGTTGATTTTTCTGGAGATGTACATAAAGTGTGGGTTAACGATACAAAAGAGATACATTGTAAAACCGTAATTATTTCTACTGGCGCATCTGCTAAATACTTAGGATTAGAGTCTGAACAAAAGTATTTAAAATTAGGTGGAGGTGTTTCTGCTTGTGCGGTTTGTGATGGATTTTTCTACAGAAACCAAGAAGTAGTAATTGTTGGAGCAGGAGATAGCGCTTGTGAGGAAGCTCACTATTTGTCAAAATTATGTACCAAAGTGACAATGCTAGTTCGTAGAGATGAGTTTAGAGCTTCAAAAATTATGGCTAATCGTGTTATTAACACACCTAATATTGAGATTCTTTACAATACCGAAACCGATGAGGTATTAGGAGATGGTCAAGTTGTAACTGGAGTGAGAGCATTTAATAATAAAACCAAAGAGAAGTTTGAAATCCCAGCAACAGGATTCTTCGTGGCTATCGGTCATAAACCCAATACAGATATTTTTAAAGGCTATTTAGATTTAGACGAAACAGGTTATATAATTAATGTGCCTGGAACAGCAAAAACGAATATTGATGGCGTTTTTGTATCAGGTGATGCGGCAGATCATGTCTACCGTCAAGCAGTGACAGCTGCAGGTACTGGATGCATGGCAGCCTTAGATGCAGAACGTTACTTAGCAGCAAAAGAGTCGGATTTTGAAGTTTCTACTCCTGTATATTAAAGTCTAGAATTACAACAAAAAAAATCCGAAGTCATATGATTTCGGATTTTTTTTGTGTTATAAACAGGGATAAATCTATTTCTCTTTCTTTTGGAGTTTAACAGTATCTGTAAACCTATTAATAATGATTTTCGGATTTCCAAACAAATAAATTTCGCTTGAACCCGAAGTTTCTATGATAATATTTTCGGTAACTTCTACATAGATATCACTGGCCATTTCTGCAATAATATTACACGTTTTAGAGGTGAAATTCTTACCGTTAAACTGTGAGTTGTTATCTGTTCTCAAATTGAGAGAGTCTACTGTGCCTTCGATATTCACATTAGCACGTTGGTATAAATCTATCTTTAGATCATTTGCATTGATAAGTGCATCTAATTTGGTGTTATCGCTAATTTCTGCTTTCACATTTGTAGCGGTTACATTTAATTTCACCTTAGTTTTGTCGGTGCTTATAAAATTAAAATCATTTGTTTTAATATTTAAATAAGCTCTAGCAGAACCACTGGTTTTCAATGAAGCATTGTTTAATTCTAACGATGTTACAGATCTAACTTCCCCATTGTCTTTAACTTCAATGGTAGAGAATGCATCACCATAATTAACTTTTACTTCTAGTTTTTTTGCTCTAATCTCACGTTTTGTTGTAATTGTGAGAACACTATCAATAACTTGTACATTGATATATTCATGAAGATTATCGTCGGTTTCAATTTCTACAGAAGGTTTTTTATTGTAATATAGCTCAACCTCAAAGTCTCCACCAATCACAATTTTTTTAAAACCATCAACGTAGGTTTGTTTAATGGTTAAATTTTTATCTCCTTTTATTCTTTCGGTGTCTTGCGCAAAACTAGTTGAACCAACACCAAAAATAATCAATAGAAATAAGGCAATGTTTTTCATTATAATAAATTAAGTATTAGAACAAATATAAAACAAAAACCATCCCAAACTCAGTAATAAGTTTGAAATGGTTTAAAAAATGATTGATTAATTGGTTGCTAGCTAGGAGTTATAGCTTTCTTATACTGCCAGATACACCGGCACTTTTGCTTACTGATTTCGGATCTCCATGGTAAGATATGTTCCCGCCACTTGATGCACTTGCAGTTAATTTTTCTTCAGCATATATTACAATATTAGCGCCACTTGTTACAGAAGCTGTGCAATTTTGGGTGATGAGTGACTTGGTTTTAATATTAGCGCCACTTGTAGCATTAGCACTCAATTGTATAGTGCGCCCAGATACCTTGATAAAACTGCCACTAGTTGAACTCAAAGCGGTTGACTGTACATCTAAATCAATTTCGATGTGGGCTCCGCTTGTTGAATTTAGTTTAATGCTGTTAGTTTCAATAGTGTTTGTAGTATAAACGTGGCTTCCACTGGTTGCGCCTATTAAATCTAGGGTATTCACATTTACCATTACTTTTTTCGATTCGGAAGAGCTAATGTTTTCATCAGCATATATTTTCAATACACCGTTGTCAATTTCAGTAATGATAATATTATGTAAATTTTCATCTGCTTGTACTTTCAGCATAGGCCTATCACTTTGAGTTAAATAAACATCGATACCTCGACTCACCTCAATTTGATTAAAGTCATCTTCAAGTATGCGTTCAATGGTTTGTACATTTCCATTTCCATTAACTCCGGGACTTAAATTAAGATCAAAGTTGCAAGACATAAGCAATATACTTAAGACTACTGCTATGGTAATTTTTGTTAGTGTTGTCATGATTGTTTGTTTTAAAATAAACTGTTTGTTTTTGATTGATGATGGTTCAAATATTAAAAAAATGGTTGATTAGTTCTAATTTAAATATCTGAACCGTTGTTAGCTTAGGATGACCTGTTAATTGTCATCCTCTGTCGTTATTTCAATGCCGCTGTCGTCAATATTCACTTTAACGTCATCTGAGGTGGCTTTAATACCATCTTCATCTATTTGAAGACTGCTATTGTCAGACTTAGCTTTGATACCGTCTTCGTCAATTTGCAAACTAGACCCTTCGTCTTCGACATCTACTTTGACCTTAAAATTTTCATCTTCAGGACAGTCTAAACATTCTACACCATTAGTTATAATCTTAAGGTGACGTTCTTCCATGTCGTGATCAAGAATATCATTATAATAATATTGATTACTGTGGAAATTATAAGTGTTTCTATCAGCAAATAACACAGAGCCTTCTGGTAAATAAATGGTAACAGTTACTTCTTGACCTTTTCTAGATTCTTTTAAAGGGATTGTTAAGTAGCTATCTAATAAGAGCTCCTTGCCTTGTAAATCGTATTTGTAACTTATGCGTTCTGCTCTTGTTTTTGCATCTTCAAAATCAAATCCACGGGCACTGCGTTCAATTCTAATTTTGGCGATACTATCTTTTGTAGATTTAACAATAAGGCGCACACCTTGAGAGTACAATACTTTATTATCATTTTCATCATAGGCGGTGTCAAAACCATAATTTCTACTATATCGACTGGCAAACAAATCGTTATTACTCATTCTTACAGTAATGGTGTCATTGGAAGTTAGTGTTACTAATTTTTCCGTTTTAATCAAGGACCCTTCCTCTTTAAAACTCAATCCGAATCTTGCCGACAATATGATTAGGGATACAAAAGATATCAACCATAATCCGAGTAAGGTATACTTTGCAGCATTCCCTATAGATTTTAAATTGGTAATCAATATTTTTAATCCTAAATAGAAGACGAAAAATGCAATGATACCTACAAAGAAAAAGACCAAGAGTGACATTAACCAAAGTGGTACACTGGCAGCATCAGCTATATCAAAGAAATTGGTTCCAGGAATATGTACCGATTCTAATAAACTTAAACTCAGTAAGCTCACAACTAATGAAATAATCGTAACAGCCCCAACGAACATTAATATTAATCCGAAGAATTTTGCAAATATCTTAAGGAAAAACATAATGATGTTCCCTAAAGTTTCAAAAAACGAGGTAGATGTTGATTTAATGCGTTCACCCTGTTTTGGTAAATCGACTTTTTTTACGCTTTCAGAAATGGAGTCTGAGACATGTTCAAATCCCTCTTTGATTTTCTCTCCCTGTTTTTTTAGATCTACATTTTGAACTGCTGTGGTTACACTGTCAAACCCATCTTTGATTTTTTTTTCGATGTTTGTTATATTGACGGGTTCACCTTTCATCATGAGTTTTTCAGTCGTAGTTTTTGCTTCTGGAACAAAGATCCATAGCAAGATATATAGTAAGACACCTGTACCTGCACCAAAAATGAGGAGTATCCAAATTAAACGAATCCATAACGCATCAATTGCGAAATAATGACCTAAGCCGGCAGATACACCGCCTATATAGGAGTTATCTGTATCTCTATAGAGTTTTTTAGAAGGAGAAGAGGACGATGTAGACGAATACGATTGTCTAGGTTCGTCTTCAAAGATTTCGTCATCAACCAGATAGTCTTCTGGTTGTCCCATAATGGTGATGACGTCATCTACTTCTTTTGTACCTATTACTTGTCTTTCGTTTTGAACACGTTCACTAAATAATTCTGCGATACGCGCTTCAATATCTGATATGATTTCTGATCGACCTTGAGAGTCAGTAAATGAACGTTTTATAGCCTCAAGATAGCGCTGTAATTTTAAGTATGCTTCTTCATCAATATGGAAGAAAATACCTGCTAAATTTATGTTGACTGTTTTATTCATTATTTTTTGTTTTTTCTCTTGTTACTAAGTTAACTGCGTTTTGTAATTCGTTCCAGGTCGTGTTTAATTCTTTCAAAAATAATTGCCCTGTTTCGGTAAGACCATAATATTTTCTTGGTGGCCCTGAAGTGGATTCTTCCCAACGATAATTGAGGAGTCCAGCATTTTTAAGTCTTGTGAGAAGCGGATAAATTGTTCCCTCAACCACAAGAAGTTTAGCGTCTTTAAGTGTACCTAAGATTTCTGCAACGTAAGCATCATCATCTTTTAATACTGATAAAATACAGTATTCTAATACACCTTTGCGCATTTGTGCTTTTGTGTTTTCTATTTTCATAAGTTTCTACTAAGGTTTTTTAAAGGTCTTATGCGGTTCGCATTCAAGACATTTAGGTCATGTAATATTTTACGATAAGATGCTCGTGTCATATTTTGATGAGATTAATTTTTAATAAACTGTTCATTTTTTGATTGATTGATGATATAATGTGATTGATTTAGCAACCTGTTATTTTAAAAAGTTGATAGTTAGTGGATATTGATATATCTCCCCATCTCTTGCTTTTAAGCTTGCGATAACGATAAATACTAATTCCAAAATAAACCCAATAATAGCTAAGAACCCTAAACCTCCGGTAATAAATAATAAGGGAGATGGCTCTCCAATGTTGATATGGAAGTCATTAAATCCATGAAAATCTACAAAGTCCAAACCATTAAAAAATTTGAAAATGAAAAACGGAATAGTTAATGTTCCAATAATTAAGGTGTAAAGCAAAATGGAAATCTGAAAATTGATAGCTTGCTTACCATGGTTATCTATAAATTCTGATTTATCCTTGTTGACCATCCATAACACTATAGGACCAATATAATTTCCTAAAGGAATAATGAAGCGACTAAAGGTGGATAAATGAATAAATGTCGCAATGTTTTTTTGATGATTGTCTAGCATGATTTTAAAACATATAGTAATTTCTTATACAAATATATGTCTAAAAGAAGGTATTATGTTACGCACAGTACTATAATTTAACATAACATTAACAAATAGAAGTCTCAATAATTTTCAATACATTAGCTGAAATATCCAATAAATATGCCTGTTTCAACAAGAAAACTTAATCTTTTTTTATTATTCAAATTACCTGCTGCATATTTTTGTGGTGTGCGCACAACATCCATAACAGCCGACGTATGCACAGTTTCAGTAAAGCATCGTTGGATTAATCAAAATCCGTTTAAATCTATGTTTTGGGCCGTACAAGGTATGGCAGCTGAACTAACCACAGGGGCATTAGTGATGTCTAAAGTGAAAGAAAGCGGAAAAAACATATCTATACTTGTTGCTAGTAATAATGCATTGTTTACAAAAAAAGCAACGGGTAGAATCACTTTTACATGTCACCAAGGAGAAGCTATTGATAGTGCTATTAATAAGGCTATTAAAACTGGAGAAGGACAAACGGTTACATTAAATTCTAAGGGTATTAATAAAGAAGGTGTTCAAGTTTCCGACTTTAATTTTGAGTGGACTTTAAAAGTAAAAAGTTGATAGTGTAACAAATTCATAGAAGAAGAAACATATAGGTAATCAATTAAAAACATATTTAAAATGACATCACACGAAATCGATTACAGAATTTACGGAGAAGAAATGCAATTTGTTGAAATAGAGCTCGACCCTCAAGAAGGGGTAGTTGCAGAATCTGGTAGCTTTATGATGATGGACGATGGTATCAAAATGGAAACTATTTTTGGTGACGGTTCACAAAAAGATAAAGGGTTTTTAGGTAAGATTTTAGGTGCTGGAAAACGTATTCTCACTGGTGAAAGTCTGTTTATGACAGCTTTTTATAATGATTTATCTGGGAAACGTAATGTTTCTTTTGCATCTCCATATCCAGGAAAAATTGTCCCAATAGATCTCACTGAATTTAAAGGGAAATTTATTTGTCAAAAGGATGCATTCCTTTGTGCTGCAAAAGGCGTAAGCGTTGGAATTGAATTTACGAAAAAATTAGGTCGCGGACTTTTCGGAGGCGAGGGTTTTATCATGCAAAAATTAGAGGGAGATGGTATGGCTTTTGTACATGCAGGTGGCACTATGGCTCGTAAAGTATTGCAGCCTGGAGAAGTAATAAAAGTAGATACAGGTTGTATCGTTGGTTTTACCCAAGACATCGATTATGATATAGAATTCATTGGCGGAATAAAAAATACTATTTTTGGTGGTGAAGGCTTGTTTTTCGCAACATTACAAGGGCCAGGAGTTGTTTATATCCAGTCTTTACCGTTTAGCAGATTAGCAGGACGAATTGTAGCTTCTTTGCCTAAGGGTGGAAATAGCAAAGGCGAAGGCAGTATACTTGGTGGTTTGGGCGATTTATTGGATGGTGATAATAGATTTTAACAATGTATTAGCTGTTAAAATTTTAATGAAACTTCAATCACAAAATTTTTTTTACTAAATTTATTGAAGTATAATTTAAAAAAGAGCCTATAAAAAAAATCTACTTAGAAACCCTAAACCCAATTAAAGAATGGCAAGAGCGATGTATGAGTACACCAAAACTGTGCTTAATAAAGTTAGTTTTGACGCGACATTGTTCTGTAAAGAATTACAAAAAGCACTTCAACGACTATTACCTTATGAAATTGAAGAGCTAAAGATTTTTATAAAATCTTTGATTTTGCAGAACCCAAACTTAGATCAATGTTTAATTTATTTAAAAGAATAGAAAAAAGCGACTTACGAGTCGCTTTTTTTATTTTAATCGCTTCCAAATAATGAGCATTATTATTTAGGTAATGGACTTATAATTTCTACATTTTGAAACGCAATGGCGCCTCTAATGATACCCGATATTACCTTATGTAGTGCGTCAATAATCTGCATTTTTAATTCACTTTTATGATAAATAACACTAACCTCTCTAGCCGGAGAGGGTTCGTTAAAATGATGCAGCATGCTTGACATCTTTTCATTGAGGTCTAAAGTATTCAAGTAAGGCAGCAAGGTCATGCCAAGCCCTTCGTTAGATAATTTCACTAAAGTTTCAATGCTACCACTTTCTAATTGAAATTGATCGTCTTCATGACTTTTAAAAGCTTTACATAAATTAAGAACACCATCCCTAAAACAATGGCCATCTTCAAGAAGTAACATGTCATTGATATCTAAATCAGAAATGGCTATTTTTTTCTTGTCTTTTAGGCGATGATCATCTGGAATATACGCCACAAATGGTTCATAATATAAGACACGTTCTTTGATACTTTCATGTTCTAATGGTGTTGCAGCAATTGCGGCATCTAAATGACCATCCATGATACGAGTAATAATTTCTTCTGTGGTAAGCTCTTCTATTTTGAGTTTTACTTTCGGATATTTTTTGATAAAGCTTTTCAGAAACATAGGTAAAAGCGTTGGCATTACCGTTGGAATAATACCCAGTTTAAATTCACCTCCTATAAATCCTTTTTGCTGATCTACAATATCTTGAATGCGATCAGATTCATTGACTATATTTTTGGCTTGCTGAACAATTTTTCTACCCACATCTGTGAGTTCTATAGGTTTTTTGCTTCTATCAAAAATAAGAATGTCTAATTCTTCTTCTAATTTCTGAATTTGAGTACTTAGTGTGGGCTGTGTTACAAAGCATTTTTCTGCAGCCTTGGTAAAGTTTTTATATTCAGCTATCGCCAGTACATAATGTAATTGTGTGATTGTCATACGCGTTACTATTCATTAAGACTATAAAGATATAAAAACTATTCATAAATACTATAATAAATTTAATGAATTACATGTTAACTTCGTATTCATAAAAACAATATAAGATATGACATTAAATAGTATAGGTTTAAACACCAAAAAAACAAAAGTAATCGCAACAGATTTAAATCAGCTTTTAGCAAATTTTCAAATATATTATCAAAATTTACGAGGTATTCACTGGAACATAAGAGGAAAGCGTTTTTTCGATTTACATGTAAAGTTCGAAGAGTTGTATACAGATGCTAATTTGAAAGTGGATGAAATAGCAGAACGTATTTTAACCCTTGGAGCAACGCCTTTACACACCTTTGATGATTATTCAAAGGCAGCTAAAGTACCGGTTGGCAAAGACATCTCCGAAGATGAAAAAGCTGTGAAATTAATTGTTAGTTCTTTAACTGAATTGTTGAAGATTGAACGTCAAATTCTAGAATCGTCAGGTGAGGCTAATGATGAAGGAACAAATTCTATGATGAGTGATTTTATAACACAACAGGAAAAAACAGTATGGATGATGAAAGCATGGTTAGGAGAAAGTATCTAATCAGGTATACAAATAAGAAACCCTTCAGATATATTTTTGAAGGGTTTCTTTATAATCAAAATCAACTTTTATAATTACTCACAAATGACGTCGATAACAAAAGTTTGCGACGTTGAAAACATATAAAGGAACTCAGCTTCACAGCCTGTTATTCCCCAAACATCATCAAAATCATCAGCTACTGCGTCAATTTCAATTGTCGCAAAACCATCTGCTGTTGTAGCTCCAAATTCCCAAATCCCAGTAGTACTGAACGATTCATCTTCATTAGTGATTGTTAAAGTACCATTAGCTGAGAATTCAACTAGATATGCTTGCTGATCATTACCATTTAAAAAATAGGCAAAGTGATTACATTGCGTTAAATTTAAAACGTAGTCATTTTCAGTACAATCACCTGTGTTATTATCTTCACATTCTATAAAATCTTCTCCGGTAAACCCTTCACATAAGGCGAAACATTCATTTGGAAAAACAAAAATTTCAATATTACCAGTTGGACCAGTTACCTGCACACATACCGGATTAAACTCGTCTGAACAATCACAATCTTCGAAATCATCATAACAATCTTCAAGGAGCTCAATAAAGTCAATTTCATCTTCTATAGTTTCAACTTCACCTTCATCATCAGTAACGCTGAAGGGATATACAAAATCAAAATAATAAGAGTTATATAAAGCTGTATCTAACTCAGCTTGAGAGTTTACTGTAATAGTTTCGTTGTTGTCGGTAACTATAGTTAATGGGAAATTAAATGTAAAACATTCGTATCCACCTGTATTATTGAAGTCATCTTCACAGTTTTCGGTGAAGTCATCTTCTGTAAAACCATCACAAAGTGCGTAACACTCATTTGGATAGGTTACTACAAATGATTGTCCGTCTGGAGCTTCAATTTCCACACATACCGGATCGTATTCTTCAGAGCACTCACAATCAAATTCATTATCAAAATCACAATCTTCTAGGAGGTCAATAAATTCGTCTTCATTGTTAATAGTAACGATTTCAATAGCATCACTATCATCGTTATAGGTTTCTACATCAAAAGGAAATGCAATACCGTTAATAAATAAATCTTGGTTTGAGTTAATAATAATAGCAATTAAATCTTCAAGACTATTTACCGTAACTGTCGTTCCTGTATTGTAAGATAAATTTAAGGGATAAACAAAATCAAAACAGAAATCAAAAACAATATTTCCTGATGGGTTATCGGTTGGCTCTACATCACCTTGGCTATTAAACTGAAGGCTTAATGCAGATAAAGAGGTGGTTATCGCTTGACTTTCGTCAATGTTTTGTTCTTCAATTACAGGCTCATCATTGGTACAAGACGTTAAGACACCTGTTATTAATACGAAGCTTAAAAAGAATAATTTCAAATTTTTCATCATAGTATTTTTATAGTTAACAATTTATTTTGAGTGATTAATCAATACTAAGACAACACTCAAGAACATAACCCTACTTTTTTTCTCTAATTTTTTTTTATTTAGTTTTGAGACGTTATTATCAAAACTCAGAATGTCAAAAGAGCAACATCATATTTGTCAGTCTAAAACTTTTGAAATGCTTTACCAAAAGTATGCAAAAGATTTAAGACGATTTGTTTTCTATAAAACTCAAGACGTTGATGCCGCCGAAGACATCTTACAAGAGACATTTATTAAATTGTGGGATAATTGTGGTAAAGTAAAATTTGAGAAAGTAAAAAGTTACCTATACACCGTGGCATCAAATTCGTTTTTAAATACGGTGAAACATCAAGCGGTTAAAAGAAAACATCAAGCAACTCTGTCGTCTTCTCAAACCAATGAATCTCCAGAATTTATAATGATAGAAAGTGAATTCATGGAAAAATTGGAGCGTACGATTAATGCGCTTCCTGCGAAACAAAAAGAAGTGTTTTTACTGAGTAGAATTGAAAAGAAAACCTATAAGGAGATTGCCCAACAATTAGATATTTCAGTAAAGGCTGTGGAAAAGCGAATGCACCAAGCTTTAATCGTCATGAGGCGAGATATTGGAAATATTTAAAATAAAAGTAGGGTTTTTTAGTCTGTAGTTGTCATAGTAATAGATAAGTCATGAAAGAACAAAACTTACATAGCGATAATGAGACATTTCTAGCCAAGTGGATGGAAGGTAAGCTCACTGATGATGAGCTAAAACAATTAGTGTCTGAAGACGATTTTGATGCCTTTCAAAAACTAAGAAAAGGTATTGATACCCATGTGTCTTTAGAATCATCAACCGCAACATCGTTTGCTAAAATTCAACGTCATATTTCAGAGCCTAAAGTGAAAGTCCGTCAATTGAATTCTAATAGTTGGTTGATTGGTATTGCTGCTTCTATCATATTACTTTTTGGATTGTTTTCCTTAATGGGTGATGATGTTATGACAATCACGACGAATTATGGTGAGCAAAAATCTATTGCCTTGTTAGATGGTTCTGAGGTTATTATCAATTCCAAATCTACCATAAGCTATAATAAAGAAGATTGGGAATCAAACCGATCTTTGACGCTTGATGGTGAAGCATATTTTAAAGTAAAAAAAGGCAGTACTTTTACAGTAAACACTGAGAATGGAAGTGTACATGTTTTAGGGACACAGTTCAATGTGAATTCGGTTAGCGATTACTTTGAAGTGGTTTGTTTTGAAGGAAAAGTGAGTGTAAATACACTTAGTGAAGATTACATTTTAATGCCTAAGCAGTCCGTTCGACGTATTAATGGTTTTAAGGCTGAAGCATCTAAAACTGCCGAAACGGATCCGTCATGGATTCATGGTGAGCGTACGTTCAAAAGTGTACCACTGAAATATGTCATTGCTGCTTTAGAATCGCAGTACGATATTTCAATCTATACCGAGCAAGTTGATGACACACTAATTTATACGGGTAGTTTTACACATGAAGACAAAGACGTTGCTTTACAAACGGTCTTTAAGTCTTTACAAATACAATATATTGAAAAAGAAAAAGGAAACATCTATTTGAGCACAAAGTGAGAAAACTGATTTTTAGTATTGTACTAATTTTACCCGTTTTAGCCTTTTCGCAAGAAGAGGCTAAATTTTACATGGGTTTCGATAATGATTCGGTAGAAGATGCGTTTGAACAAATTGAAGCGCTTTATGACGTGCGATTTTCTTATCAAGACCAGGTTATCGAAGACAAAACTGTTAATTTACCTAAGGAGAAGCGCACTTTATCGCAGCTCTTGAATAGTTTATCCAATCAAATCAATCTGAAATTTGAAGTGGTTGCAAAACGATATATTATTGTAAATGACGCTAAAGAATTAATACGTTTACAGCAATTAAAAAAGATCGTACTCAATAGTTACTTAGCAAACGGGATATCAAAACAAAAGGATGCAACATATCAAATTCGACCACAAAGCTTGGGTATTTTGCCGGGTCTAACCGAACCTGATGTCTTAGAAAGTATCCAATTATTACCAGGTGTTATCAGTCCAAATGAAACGGCTTCTGGATTCTTAGTTCGAGGAGGTAAAATGGATCAAAACCGTCTAATTTGGGATGGGATTAATATGTATCATAAAGGTCATCTCTTTGGAATGATCTCTCCCTTTAATCCCAATGCCACCAAAGCAGTAAGTTTTATTAATAAAGGTTCCCATCCGCGATATGGTGAGCGAGCATCCAGTGTAATTTCTATGACATCGACTTCTAAAATTGAGAATAGGGTGAGAGCGCAAATGGGATTCAACGGTATTAATGGCGATGCTTATGTAAATATTCCAATCATAAAAAACAAACTTGGCCTTCAAGCTTCGGTGCGTTCTAGTTACACCAATCTTTATCAGACTTATACCTTTGATCAGTTGGCAGATAAGGTTTTTGAAAGCACTAAAATAGAAAACGGGAACAACCCTAATAACGAGTTTGATTTTTTCGATTATAATATCAAACTTAATTACCAGCCTAATTCATCACACAAGATCTATGCGAGTGCGATTGCAATTGATAACAACTTAGATTATACTGTTTCTGATGCTGCAACAAATGATACCTTCAATGATCAAATGTCGATCTTAAATAGAGGTTACGGCTTAGGATGGGATACCGTTTGGAGTTCAAAATTAACGCAATCTACCAATGCCTATTTTTCTGAGTATGAGCTTAATTATAATTATATTGTTTCGGAAGATGAACAGCAGATATCTGATTTTGAGAAACGAAATGTCATATTTGATTCAGGAATATCGACAGAATTAACTCAAGAGATTAATGAGCAAAATAAAGCGACTTTTGGGTATCAATATGTGCTAAAAGATGTGGGTTATGCATTTTTAAACACGACGAATTTAGAATTTGTTTTAGACGAAGATAAAACGGTGGTCCAAACCCACAGTGTATATGGAAACTATGAGTATAGTAATCCCAAATTATTTGATTTGTCTTTTGGTGTGCGAGCTACTTATTTTGATGAATTAGATACGTTTAGATTTGAACCAAGACTGTTGATTTTTAAACCGCTTTTTAAACATGTAAAGCTTCAAGTTTCTGGTGAAATTAAAAATCAGATTATTAGTGAAATTGATGAGACCATCATTTCGGATCTGTCCTTAGAAAACCGTTTGTGGCGTTTGGCTAATGGTAATGAGTTTCCAATTATTAATAGTAAACAAGTATCTGCAGGTTTGATATATGCAAATAACGGTTGGACCATAGATATCGACAATTACTACAAGACCTTAGATAATATTACGGCTTTATCATTTGGGTTTTTAAATCCGGAAAATAGTCAGTTTAAGATTGGAGAACAACGCATTTTTGGTATTGATGTGTTTTTAAAAAAACGCTTTAACAGTTTTAATACTTGGGTGAGTTATTCGTTTAATAATTCTGAAAGTCGCTATCAAAACTTAAATAATGAGGAGTTTTTTACTTCAAGATCTAATGTAATACATGCCGTGTCATCATCATTGAGCTATAAGCTATCTAATTTTCAAGTAGCCTTAGGATGGCGTTTGCAAACAGGTAAACCCTTTACCCAATCTACCAATGGCGTTAATGGATTAGAGTTCAATGACGGTATTAATACGCAACGCTTACCAACCTATCATCGTTTAGATATTTCATCAACTTATAAGTTTAGGTTTTCAAGAGATAGTAAATTAAGAGCTAAGGTTGGGTTTTCCATACGCAATGTTTACAATCGAAAAAATTTAATCAGTAGAGAATATATAGGAAATAACGATTTAAATAGCGCTATTGAAGTGCTTGATAAATTCTCAATAGGTTTAACGCCAAATCTGATGTTCAGAGTCTATTGGTAATAAAAAAGAGCCTTATCCATTAAGGCTCTTTTTTATAAGAATTGACTAACTATTCGATTGATGACAGTAATTAGTATTAAAGTCGGATGGAAAGTTCTACGTCTTTTTCTAATTTAAATTTAGCCTCATCGTAGTTTGGAGGTCCAAAACTTCTCGGACTATTAGATGTGCCATAAGCTTCTTTAGGCATGCCATTATCTTCAAAATCCATTTGATTGTTTCCGTTTTTGTCGTGAAGAACTAATAGGGCATATTCTCCGCTTTGTACGTTTTTAAATGTGAATGTTGCTTTTCCATCTACGATATTAGCATCTAGATTTTGTAATCCTGGGCCTCTCATAAAGGTTTCAGAAGTATGTAACGAGATGACTGCTTTTCCGTCGTTAGTCAGAAAGTTTTCTACAGTAACTGTAATGGAATGTCCTGTTGTATCTTGTGCGAATCCTAAAGTGGACATAAGTAATGCGAAGCTTAAAAATAAAGTTTTCATGATATTGTGTTTTAATGGTTTGATTGTTATTAATAGCTCAAATATCAAACGAAAATAAAATGTTACCTAAAGTGTCTCACTGAATTGTCAAATGTTATGGTTGAATTGTAGTATAAGGGCATTTAAAGGAGTCCTCGCGCCTTTATTTCCAGATATTTGTTAATGGTATCGATGGTTAAATCTTGTGGAGAGGTGAGTATAGATTGGATGCCATATTTTTGGAGTTCGTTAACGATAAGTCGTTTTTCAAAGGCAAATTTTTCTGCAATAACTTTATCGTAAGCTTGTTGAACGGTTTCTGCTTTTTCTGTAATTAGCGTATTTAATTCAGTATTCTTAAAGAAAATTACCACCAATAAATGGTTTTTAGCAATACCTTTCAAATACGGTAATTGTCGGTGTAGACTATCTAAGGTTTCAAAATTGGTATACAAGAGCATTAAACTGCGCTGTGTGATATTTCGTTTCACATCGGCATAAAGTCTGCTGTAATCACTTTCAAAAAAATCGGTACTCACATTGTAGAGTGTTTCTAATATGAGATTCATTTGTGAGGTACGTCGTTGAGCAACTACAATATTCTCAACCTTTTTTGAAAAGGCTAAAATCCCAGCTTTATCTTGTTTTTTTAGTGCAACGTTAGAAATCACCAATGAGGCATTGATCGCATAATCTAAAAGTGTGAGACCTTCAAAAGGCATTTTCATCACACGACCTTTATCGATAATAGAATAAACGGGTTGTGATTTTTCGTCTTGAAATTGATTCACCATCAATTGGTTGCTTTTAGCTGTCGCTTTCCAGTTAATGGTACGTAAATCATCACCCAGCACGTACTCTTTAATTTGCTCAAATTCCATGGTATGACCAATCTTTCTAATTTTCTTGATACCATATTGCAATAAATTATTGCTAATGGCAATAAGATCATACTTTCTCAATTGCATGAAACTTGGATAGGTTGGTATCATGGCATTATCTTCGGAAATAAAGCGTCGTGCAATTAATCCAAAAACAGAGGTGACGTAAATATTCAATTTTCCGAAGTGATACTCACCGCGATCTACAGGTCTTAATTGGTATTGTATTTCCGATGAGCTCGACGGGTCGAGTTTCCGTTCGATGCTAAAATTCCGTACTTGAAATTGCTCAGGAATTTCATCAATTATTTTTACATGTACGGGAAACGTATAGTAGTTATTAATCACTAAATGCACCGGATTTTGATCCCCATTCGAAAACTTCTCGGGTAAGTTTCTATTCCCTTTAACACCATTTTTTGCCACAAATAAAATAATGGTATCTAAAACGGTAAGGGTTACTAATAACAGCAGTAACAGCTTTACAACGGCAAAACCTCTTGGAAAGATAAAGCTCAAAACAAACAATACCATGATGCCTATGCAAGCATAGAAAAATCTGTTTTGTAAATAAAAGGGTTTAATGCGTTTCAATGGTTTATGTTATAGGGTTCTCGATTATCTCGGAATTTCTACGGCTTCAATAATTTGCTTAATAATTTGTTTTGTAGTGACACCTTCCATTTCCCGCTCTGGAGTCACTATTACACGATGTTGTAATACTGGTATGGCAGAACGTTTAATATCTTCAGGCGTCACAAAATCGCGACCGTCCATGGCCGCAAAAGCTTTACTTGCTTTTAAAATAGCAATAGATGCTCTTGGCGAAGCACCCAAATACAAGAACGGATTATTACGAGTACTGATAATCATATCTGCAATGTATTTGATGAGGTGTGATTCAATAATCACCTGATCTACTAAACCTTGAAATTTGTTAATCTGTGCCCTGCTTAAATGTGCAGTCACTTGGTCAGTTTTAAGGGCGCCTTGAAGGTTTTGTTCACGTACGAGTATCTCTACTTCTTCTTCTACATTTGGATAATCAATATCTATTTTAAAAAGAAAACGGTCTAACTGTGCTTCTGGTAAGCGGTACGTTCCTTCCTGTTCTATTGGGTTTTGAGTTGCCAACACAATAAAAGGGAGATCCATTTTATATTTGTTTCCATCAATAGTAATCTGGCGTTCTTCCATCACTTCAAAAAGCGCAGCTTGTGTTTTTGCAGGTGCTCTATTGATCTCATCAATTAAGATCATATTTGAGAAAATAGGACCTTGTTTGAATTCAAATTCAGAATTTTTCATGTTAAATACAGAGGTTCCCAAGATATCACTAGGCATTAAATCTGGCGTAAATTGAATTCGGCTAAATCCAATATTTAAGGATTTGGCTAATAATTTAGCAGAAATGGTTTTTGCAACTCCGGGAACACCTTCAATAAGGGAGTGACCGTTAGCTAAGATAGAGGCGATGAGCATATCAATCATGCCTTTTTGTCCAACGATAACTTTCCCAATCTCATTTTTAATAAGTTCAATACCGTCCTGAAGCTCACTCAGGTCGATACGATTTTTAAAACTAATATCAGCATCTGTGCTTGCCCCTTCTTCCGAAGTATTGGTTTTTGATGTATTACCTAACAAGGACTCATCAAATTGCTCGTTATTTGGCGTTAAATCTTCGTTCTGCTTGTCGTCTAAATGTTCCATAAATTATGTGGTATAAAAATCTTCAATAGCGTTGTTTAATCGTAATAAATCTCCTTCACTACAATTTGTTTTTGCTTTTAAATATACAATCTGGTTTATTAATTTTTTAACGTCGCTGTTATCTTTTCCAGATTTTAAAGATAAATTTTTGACGAACTTATCGTCTAGAAGCTGTGTGTCTAAATAGTAGACACGACGTATATACTCCAAGAAGTAAGTGATTTTTTTCTCTATGAGATTGTTATGATCTTTAGTTTCATAATATAAGTTTCCGATGGTTTTAGTGAAATCTACCGTCGTATTTTTTAGTGGTGTAATCACTTTTACAACACGTTGCTTTCGTTTGGCATTGAAGATCATAAATAGTAAGGTAGTAATCAAAGCGAGATACCAAGCCCATTTCAATGGTGGTTGACTAAATATAAATCGTAATGGAGAACTACCCAGTTCTTTGCCTCTTTTGTTTCTGGAATCGAAGTAGATGGTATCGTCACTAAGATATGACATGACACTAGACACATACTTTTGATTTGATTTTTTCAATAAATTATAATTGGTAAAAGCTACTGGTTGAAGATGAATATAGAAATAGCCATCACCCCAAGATGTTTTGATAAAGTTGGTATAGGTGGAATCTGCAAATTTCTGATGTCCTAAAACAGTGGTATACAACGTGTCAATATCTGAGAAATAAATATTACTCATGCCTTTTTCAACAGCAATAGAGTCATTTTTAAAGCGCGGATTGGTTAATGTAAACTCCGCCTTTCCTTTTAAATTATATTTATTCCGAATACTAAATCCGAGAGAATCCAATAGGCGATCAGGGAAGTAGTTACTTGAGATAAAAATATCATTACCAAAAGAGGCAAAATCTAGCAATTCTTGAGCAGATGTATTATCCATTTCAGGATAATCATCAATAAGAATATAGGTGCCTGTGGTTAAATAGGTGCTGTCTTCCCAACTGAAATAATCATCAAAAAACTCGTAAGGGGTTGTTTTAATATCTTGCACTTTACTTTCAGGAAACAAGTAATCTAGTTCCTCATAGAACACGAAGGTACCATAAGGGATTTTATGTGTCTCATTATACGTTTTGGTCCAATTTATTGGGACAGGTGTTGAGAATTCAATAGCGATGATGCCTACTAATAGCAGGACCAAAATACCGACATATATTTTTAGCGTTCTACTCATTTCCAAAGGGTTTTTAAAAATTGAGTATATGCATTTTTGGCTTTGTCAAACTGCTGGGAATCGATATCAAATTCGCCATACCATATATAATTGTAAAGATATGAGGTATATGAAAACTCTTTTTTAATCGTTTCGTTGTCTATTTCCAGATAGTAGTCACTATTGGTCTTCTCGACATCATATTCAATAACTTCAGCCTGAGAAAGTGTTTTAAGTAGCCATAAGTAATAATATCGAATGGCTAATCGATAATTATCCTCACTTTCAGCTTTAGAAATCAGGGTTTTGAAATCGGCTTCGTGAATATTATGTTCCACATCAACAACAGGAATGATATTCTTGTCGGATGATTTTCCGAAGACCCAATTTCCTTCTTTATTAATGATGGCTTTTACAATGAAATAGACTACTAATAAAAAGATGACTATATAAAAGATCTTTAAGGCTGTATCAGTGAAATCTGAGGCTCTAGCATCTGAATTGATATCGAAAAGATTTTTAAAAAAATCGGATAGCCATTGTTTAAATCTCGACCACCACCCCGAGTTCTCTACCGTCCGCTCATAGATAAATTCATTACCGCTATATTTATCTTTAAGATCGTTATATTGACGCCTCTCTATAGGTTCTTTGTCGATATAGACCGAGTCTTGCAAAGTTTGCAAAATAACTGCGGTGTCAGTATCCAATGCATGAGCGTGATAGGATATTCCGAAGAACAATAGGATGATATGTAGGTACAAATATTTATTCACCTGCACCTATGAGATCAATATCACTCTTCGTATTAATATTTTCATTGTCTTCTTTTAAGCTATAAAATACAATGCCTTGATTAAGTTGTACAATAATATTCAAAAAGGTACTCACCAAGAAGGTTAATAAGAAAATAGCTAGCATAACTACCGTCATTGATTTACCAAGTTCTTGAGGGTCGGGATTAACGCCTGGTTGTATTTCGGCCACCATATCTACAATAAAAAAGATATAAGGTATGAGGGCTATGATGTTTTGGGCAATATAACTCATTAGGTAAAAAATTCCCACGCAGCCAATGGCCGCCCAGAATTTAGAACTCATGAGTTTCCATGAATAGCCAAAGCTGCTCCAAATTCCTTTTTTGTGTTCTAGGTATTCCATTAGCGAACCTTGATAGTATAAACTCACAGCTCCTAAAACTAAAGGCAGACCTAATATCCCTATAATTGTTATGGTAAGCACAAAAGCAATCAACCCGACAAAAATCATTAAAGGAATAGCAATAATAATACTACAAACCAGAAAGATTAAAATTTTACCGATATTTTCTTTGTAAGCATTAATAATGTCTGTTGCGGTAAACTGTTTACCTTCATTGGTGTTAAAAAGTTTCAAATAGATTGGTACAAATGAGTAGGAAATAATACCAGCAATCAGCCCTACTATCACAAACACAAAGACTAGTATAATGAAGAGCCCTACATTTTCATTCATGTATGCATCAACGGCATTTGTATTCCCTGTCATAAGGCCTCCAAAAAGAATGTCTGTATAGAATTTACTAAAGAAATACCCCATGACCATTAAGATCAAAAGAAAGATGCCATTAACAATGAAAAAGTGTTTGAATAGGTGTCTACCATTTTGCTTTAAAAATGCAAAGGTATCTTGAAAGAACTCACCAAAACCTCTGGATTTATATAATTGCATGGGCTTTTCTGATTTTTTTGTTTAAAAGAAATGGATATACTAAGTAGTAAAATGAAATGATACTCAGGGTTACTAAAATAATACCAACAGACAACCAGTTGGGCATGATATTGGAATACCTCGTAACATAACCTTCGAGAAAACCAGCAGCAATGGTGAACGGGAAGGTACTGATTAAGATCTTAACACCATTTTTTACACCCATTTTAAATGAGGTTATTCTTGAATAGGTTTTAGGGAATAAGATACTAGCGCCAAGAATCAAGCCTGCGGCACTTTCAATAACAATGGCGAATATTTCCATAGATCCGTGAATCCATATGCCACGAACACTCTCCCATAACACACCTTCTTTAAAGAAAAAATACTGAAAAGCACCAACCATAATACCATTATACAACATAACTAATGCCGTACCTAATCCGCCAAATATGCCAAAAATAAAAGCGCGAATACCTACATAAAGGTTGTTTAGGGTAATGCCAATAAAACTCCCCCAATTACTACCACTTTTATACACGGCTACCGGGTCGCCTTCTTCGATATACTCAAGGGTTTGATTCACGTAGCTATCTCCTAAAATTAATCTCACAAAAGAATCGTCGTAAGCTGCAGAAACAGCTCCAATTGTCATGAAACTTATAAAGATGATAAAAGCATAGAGCACATATCGTCGGTATTCATAGACAATAAGCGGAACTTCAGTTTTCCAAAAATGTACGAACCTGTTCGTGTCTTCACGTTTGGTTTTATAAATTTTTTGAAATGCTTTAGCTGCGAGGTTGTTTAAATAAAGAATTGTTTTACTTTTGGGATAGTAAGTCTGAGCGTAGGATAGGTCATTTACTAATTGAATATAAAGAGATGCAAGTTCATCAGGATTTTTAAGGGTTTTTCCAAAAATAGCCTTTTCAAAATTGAGCCATTTTTCTTTATTTTCTTTAATAAAAGCAACTTCTCTCATACGCATTCAAATTAAAGCAATTAATGGTAGAGTTACAAATAAATACCACACAAAACGTCAATATAAATTTCATCGCAGCAAGTGTTGGTGAGCGCATTCTGGCGTACGTTATTGATTGGATAATAAAGATTGCTTATCTCGTGGTAACCTATCAAATTGTATTTAATTTATTTGAGATTGATAAGATAATAGAGGACATGGATGATTGGTCAAGAATAGCCATACTCGTCTCTTTCTATTTACCAGTGGTTTTCTATTCTTTAATCTTTGAAACATTTTTAGATGGTCAAACGATTGGTAAGCGCATTATGAAAATCAAAGTGGTCAAAATTGATGGTTACCAAGCTGCGTTAGCCGATTATTTGGTGCGTTGGTTTTTTAGGATTATCGATTTAAATATGATGTCTGGTATTGTGGCACTTATTGCAATTGTTACCAGTAAAAAGAGCCAACGACTAGGGGATATGACAGCTGGTACGTCTGTGATTACGCTTAAAAACAATGTGAATATCAGCCATACCATATTAGAAGAGTTGGATGATAGTTATGTACCGACGTATCCTAATGTTATTAAACTTTCTGATAATGATGCACGCATTATTAAAGAAACATATGTTAAAGCCAAAGCTTCGAGAGACTATGAGACCTTAATCAAACTTCGAAAAAAGATTGTGGAAGTCATGGAAATTAAAGGTTACAATTCAAATGATTTGGAATTTATTGATATCATCTTAAAAGATTATAACTACTATACTCAAGGCATGTAAGTGGCGAATAAAATGTTCTTTGAAAATTTTGTGAGTCGCTTTTCTCGAAACAAGTTCGAAATTTGATAATTCCAATTTTTCCTAGAATAGTCATGACATATCAAATTTGAAAAGTAAATTTGTTGAACTGTTTTAAAAAAGACCTATGTTTTTTCAAGTCGTAGATATATTAGGAACTATTGCCTTTGCAATTTCAGGTGTTTTGGTTGCGTTAGATAAACGCATGGATGCCTTTGGCGTGTTAATTATTGCTTTTGTAACAGCAGTAGGAGGAGGCTCACTTCGTGATATGATGGTTGGTATTCATCCAGTGTCATGGATGACAAATATGACCTATGTTTATGTCATTATTGCTTCAGTGGTTTTTGCGGTTTTACTTAAAAACAAAATCAATTACCTACGCAAATCACTCTTCTTGTTCGATACCATTGGTATTGGTTTGTATACGGTTGTAGGTATTGAAACGGGTATAGTGTCAGGCTTACATCCCATTATTTGTATTGCACTTGGTACCATGACCGCTTGTTTTGGAGGTGTATTAAGAGATATCTTATGTAATGAAATTCCAATTATCTTTAGAAAGGAAATCTACGCAACACCTTGTATTTTGGGTGGTTTTTCTTATTTCTTGATGCGCGAATTCGTTGCAGATACCAATTTCATATTTGTAATTGCTGGCCTCATTGTAATTATTACAAGACTATTGGCTGTGCGATTAAAGATTAGTTTACCGAGTTTGTATAAAAATCAAGTATAATTTAGTTTGATTCATATGCTTGAGATTAAAGATCAAGTTATTGATTGTCAACACTGAAGATTTTATTTGTAATTTTCCATTGGTCATCAATTTTTTGTAACGACAAGATATCAATATAAGTGACCTTATCCACTTTCATACTCATTTTCGCGGAGGCAATGGTTTCATCTTCAATATCAATATTTAAAATTGTCAGCGCACAGTTTTGTAATGCGACAGCAGAAAGTTTTTCTCTGTTTCCCCACTTAGGCATAAGCTCCTTAAAATACCTATTCTCATAAGCGGTAATCTTGCCATTTTCAACGACGGGTACCTTCATTGTGCCATGAACTGTGTCGAAGGCTTTATTCAGTTTATTAATATCACGTTCAATATACCCTTCATAATAATTCTCAATAGTAGATGAAATCAGCTCTATGTCATTGTTGTTTTGAGCAAACACCATAGATGAACTCGTAATAAATAGTAATAAAAGCGTAATAGTTCGCATATTTTTTAAAGCTTAGTTGGTCAAATAATACACAACATCTAATAATTCAACTGAACTTGGAGCACCCAGGTCTAAAGATTCTTCCATGTCAAATGTTAAGATGCAATTGGAATTGGCATCTATTTGATAACAGGGCACAGCTGCATTGTTTGAATAGCTTCCCGAAAACTCTAATTCGTCAGAACTAATTGTTAATATAGGCACACCATTAGCAACAAAATCATTTGGATTATTGAGTTGTATTTCAAATTGAAGGCGAGATGTATTATTTCCTGTATCTGGTGTAAAAACGAAACTTAATACTTGATAGTTAAAGTTATCTAATGTTGGAGGCTCAACAACAACAGCATCTTCAGGTTCTGGAAAATCACATGGAACTTCTTGAGAAATGTCATAGTTATAAGATTGATTATTGACAAAATAAATTTGAGGAATAGTAATGGTTTTAGTACAATCTTCAGTAGAATCATCACTTGATGAACATGCGACAAGTGCACACGAGAATATTGCAATACAAAGAAATTTAAAAATAGGTTTCATAATTGGTATGTAAAATTTGGTCTTTAAACGTAAGAATTTTAATTTTATTTTGATAATTCCACCTATCTATTGAAGACAAGATAGGCGGAACATATATTATTTAATTTAGTTCTGAGGCACTGGGAAACCGCGATCACGCATTAATGCTTCAATCTTTGCATCACGACCTCTAAATAGGCGATAGGCTTCAGCTGGATCCATAGAATTTCTTGGTGCGAACAAATACTTCACTAATTTCGCAGCTACTTCCTCATCATAAAATCCGCCTGGGGCATCTCTAAATGCTTCTGAAGCATCACTGGTTAATACATCTGCCCACATGTATCCATAATAAGCTGTGGCATAACCTTCGCCTGAGAAAACGTGACCAAAATGTGGTGTGCGATGGCGCATTGGCAATTCATCAGGCATGTTCAACTCTGCCAATGTTTCGCGTTCAAATGTGTCAATGTCAATGTCAGTGGGATCAGCTAAATGCAACTTCATATCAATAAGTGCCGATGCTAAATATTCAGTAGTGCCAAAACCTTGGTTAAAAGTCGATGCTTTTTTAATTTTTTCTACCAAGGATGCTGGAATTGGTTCTCCTGTTTTATGATGTACTAAGAATTGATTGATCACGTCGTCAGTGGATAACCAACGTTCTAAAAGTTGTGATTGGAATTCTGTATAATCCCTTACACCTCCATTTAGCGTTGGGTATTTAACGTTGCTAGAGAAGAAATGCAGAGCATGACCAAACTCATGGAAAAAGGTTTGCGCATCATCCCAAGAGACAAGTACAGCCTCTCCTGGTGCTGGTTTTACAAAATTTGAATTGTTAGACGCTAAAACATTTGTTTCTCCTTGATAGGAGGTGTAGCTTCTATAAGTTGTTGCCCATGCACCAGAACGCTTGCCTTGACGTGCAAATGGATCTAAGTACCAGAGTCCGATATGCTTACCAGAGTCTTTATCGTTAACCTCCCAAACGTTTACATCGGGATGAAATACTGGAACTTTCCCGCTTTCAACGGGTGTAAATTTATAATTAAATAAACGACCAGCAGTATAGAATAAAGCTTCGGTGAGTTTGTCTAATTGCAAATATTGCTTTACTTCATCGCTGTCGAGATCGTATTTATTTTGTCGGACTTTTTCCGCATAGTAGCGATAGTCCCAAGGTTTAATGGTGATGTTATCTCCATTAGTATCTGCAATGGCTTGCATATCAGCAACTTCTTCGTCAACACGTGCAATCGCAGCAGGCCAAACAGCTTCCATTAAAGCCATGGCGTTTTCAGGGTTTTTCGCCACTCGATCTTGCAAGCGCCATTGGGCATAATTTTCATATCCTAGTAGGCCAACACGCTCTTTTCGGAGTTTTAAAATGTCGGCGATAAGGGTGTTATTATCATAGTCGTCACCATTATCACCTCTTGAATAATAATTGGTCCAAACGATTTTTCTCAGTTCTCTTTCTGTAGAATATGTAAGAAACGGATCCATTGATGATCGAGAATTTGTAATCGCGTATTTCCCATCTTGCCCTTTATCGGTTGCAATCTTAGCTGCGGAATTAATAAAAGACTCTGACAAACCACCCAACTGATTTTTATTCAAATACGTTACATAGTTCTCTTCATCATGAAGTACATTATTAGAAAATGTGGTGTACAACGACGATAGTTCTTTGTTGATTTCGGCATAGCGCTTTTTCTTTTCAATATTTAGGTTAGCGCCATTCATTTCAAACTGTTTATAGGTCAAATCAACAACTCGCTGTTGGTCTGCTGGTAATGGAATTTCTTGTGACGCGTCGTAAACCGCTTTGATGCGTTGAAAGAGCTTTTCATTTTGCGATATTTTTGAGTTGTATTCGGAAAGTTTAGGTGCCAATTCACTTTGTATTGCTCTAAATTCTGGTGATGACATATTACTGCTTAGTATGCCGTAATATGTAAATACATGATTTAATTCGTCGCCAGAGGCCTCTAATGCTACAATGGTGTTTTCGAATGTTGGTGCTTCAGAATTATTAGCGATTGCCTCAATGTCTTCTAAGCCAAGAGCCATTCCAGTTTCTACAGCGTCTTTAATATCATTCACATTCATTTTATCAAAAGCAGGCACACCCTCATATGGACCAGTCCATTCTTGTAATAGTAGGTTGTCACTCATTGTGTTATTATCTTCGATTTTTGCTTCTTCTTTGCAGCTAGCAAAGAGTATTAAGCTACATAGGATTGCAGCTTTTAGGTGTTTTGTGAACATGAAAATTAGGTTTAATTTTATGAGCTTGAAGATACTCAATTTTCAATAAATCTCGTAACGATTACTTAAAAATATACTGGATACTAAGCGTCATTATTCTAAAATTTCAACACGTCGTATGTAGACATTTTTAAGAGGCCAATCGGCATCATCTGTGTCGACATTAGCAATTTTGTCAGCCACGTCTAATCCGCTAATGACCTTTCCGAAGATGGTATAATCGCCATCTAATTCGTGCACATCGCGTAACATGATAAAAAACTCATATGGTGACGCTAGCTTATATGGGTTTTCAATATCACTACTTGGCATAGAAATCATGCCTCTGTCATGATGAAATCCACGCTTGGTATCAGTAGGTAATAAATATTTACCAATAAAACGTCGTTTCCGCATGACGTGTCTATCATCGGTACTACCACCTTGAATAATATAATTTTCTATTACGCGATAGAATTGAGTATTGTCGAAATAGCCTTTTTTTGCTAGATAAATGAAATTAGAGCGATGAAATTTAGTTTCATTAAATAGTAAGATGTCGATGTTTCCGTAGTCTGTGACAATACGCACTTTATTCTCTTTGTGCTTTTTATCATACTGCAAAAAGAATTCCATAGCATTGTCTTTGGTGAGGAGAAATTCTTCTGGTACTTGGGTATTGGTTGTGTCTTTTGGTTTTGCCTTAGTTTGAGTTTCTACCTTATTAGAAACTGTATTTTGAGTAGGACTTTTCTTTTGAGATTGTTTATCTTCACAATTGAATAATAGCAAGCAGCATGCGGTTAGCAGCAAAAACCTCATAAGTAATGAATTTTGAAACGTTTATTAAATCGGTATCAAAAATAAAAAATATAAATCTACCAGGTGAACCCTCTCAGTTTAAAATGTCACCTCCCTTTAGAAAAGAACTCATTGATGAAAACCGGGAGAAAATGAAATATGCAAAAAGGGCAGGAGTAATGGCTTTGTTTTATCCTGATAATAAGGTAGAAACGCATTTGGTGTTAATTTTAAGAAAGACCTATAAAGGTGTGCATTCGGCACAGGTTGGTTTTCCTGGTGGAAAGTTCGAAACTGAAGACCCTAACTTAGAATTTACTGCACTTAGAGAAACTCAAGAGGAGGTAGGTGTGCTTATGAATACGGTTGAGGTGATTAAACCCATGACACAATTATATATTCCGCCGAGTAATTTTACGGTAGCACCATTCCTAGGAATTACTCATCAAACACCAAATTTCGTTAAACAAGAAGAAGAAGTCGAAGATCTGATAGAAGTTCCTATTATAGATTTTTTGGATGATTCAAATACAACCGATGTTAAAGTGATGACCTCCTTAAATGTAGAATTAGAAGTGCCAGCTTTTAAACTTAATGGGCATGTGATTTGGGGTGCTACAGCTATGATGATGAGCGAACTAAAAGACTTGTTAAAAATGACATTATAAGTTTTAGATTTTTGTAAGTTTGTCGTTCCGCTTAAGAATTAAAATGAATGGCATTATTTAAAAGAAACCCTTTTGGGCACATACTTTTTATTAAGAAATGGTTGATCAGAATACTAGGTCTTCTTACACATCGCAGATTTAGAGGCTTTAACGATTTGCAAATTGAAGGTTCGGAAATCATTAAAAACCTTCCAGATACCAATGTATTATTTATCTCTAATCACCAGACTTATTTCGCTGATGTCATTGCCATGTTTCATGTGTTTAATGCTAGCTTGAGTGGTCGATTGGATAATATTAAAAACGTTGGTTACCTATGGAATCCAAAGCTTAATATGTACTATGTTGCGGCAAAGGAAACCATGAAGTCGGGATTAATACCAAAGATATTTGCTTACACAGGTTCTATAAGTATTGAACGTACTTGGCGTTCTGAGGGTAAAGATGTGAATCGACAAGTGAAAATGAGTGATATCACGAGTATAAAAAAAGCATTAGATGATGGTTGGGTGGTTACATTTCCGCAAGGGACAACCACACCATTTAAACCTATTCGTAAGGGGACTGCTCATATTATTAAAAAGTATCAGCCTATCGTTGTTCCAATTGTCATTGATGGTTTTAGACGTTCGTTTGATAAAAAGGGATTACGTGTTAAAAAGAAAAACGTCTATCAGTCTTTTGAAATTAAAGAACCGCTTCAAATTGATTATGATAATGAATCAATAGCAGAGATCGTAGAAAAGATTGAATACGCCATTGAACAACATCCTTCCTTTTTAAAAGTGATTCCACAGGAGGAGCTAGAAGAAAAAGAGCGCTTGAATAGAGAACTTCGCAATTGGTAACTAATCGTTAGTCTGTTGGTTTTTATCCGTTTTAGCCTTTTCGTTAACCTTATGTGTTTTACTCATAGCATCAAAAAGAAATCCCAAACCGACAAATAGAAATAACTTAGACCATCCAAAGCATAGCGTCATTGCAATAAATAGGACACCGATCATTAATGATGAATTATCAAAATTTGCAGTCTCCTTCTTCGTGTTTTCAAAAAACTCAACATAATCTGTATCTATAAGTTTACCATTTTGAAACAATTGAATTCTCACACTACTGGTAGAAAAGCTTTGTTTTGATTCGATATGAAATGAATGAACTATATCATCTACTGTAAGATTAAAGGTATGTACTCTTTTACCTAGTGACAGTTTTTTAGAAATAATCCTTCCATCCATTATAATCGTTTCAATACCCAACCAGTTCAAACGATATATAATGATATGATTGTCTACTAAGAATTCTATTTGTTTCATATATTAGACTTCAAGTTTTTTAAGTTCTTTGTAATTCTTGTTTAAGCGACTAAGTAAAATGCCGTAAATGATTCGATAAAAGATCCAAAACACCAAAATAAATAATGCTGTAGCAAACACCATTACTAGCATTGCTATGAACATTTGTTTATCTGAAAATTGAGCAAATTGCTGAGATATTTCCGGGTTTTCATAGATGGTATAATACAATCCAAACGTCATTGATAAAAAGGCCATAACCAGATTGTAAATCACATAGTATTTAATGATTTTTCTAGTTTTAATGATGCTTTCCATTAATCGTTTGGCATTATCAGTCACCGAAATGGATTGATGTGACTTATAAAGTAAATACACAAAGATTAAAATAACAGCATAACTGAATATCGTTAGCCCCAATATTACTGCACTATTGCCGTACATATCCGCTAATTCAGCTCTATACTCTTCCGAATAGAAATATGGAATACTATTAACCAATACCCAGAACAAGAGTTCAGCAATACTGATGTAATATAAAGTTTTTACTATCGAAGATGATTTTTTATGCATCATTGGATAGATCTCCTGACTTGTCAATTTAGACGCGTCTTTCGAATTATTGGCTTGCCAATCTTTTTTTAATATATCTAATTCATCCATAGTGTTACGGATTTAAAACTGTTTTTAATTTTTTCTTTACCCTATTCATTTTAACGCGCGCGTTAACTTCTGAAATACCCAGGGTTTCACTTATTTCGCTATAATTTTTATCTTCTAAATACAACAATACTAGTGCTTTTTCAATGTCATTTAACTGATGAACCGCTGTGTATAATAATTTGAGCTGCTGTTCTTGAGTATCATCATAATCTTCCGATTTAATTTTAAAAGACACCGATTCAAACTCTTGTGTTTTAATGGTGCGTTTTGACTTTCGGTACAGTGTTATGGCTGTATTTAAACCAACGCGATACATCCAGGTACTAAACTTGGCATCCCCTCGAAATTTTGGATACGCTTTCCATAATTGTATGGTAATCTCTTGAAACAAATCATTATGTGCATCTTGATTATTAGTGTATAATCGACAAACTTTATGCACAATATTTTGATGCTTTTCAAGTAATTCAACAAAACTATGTTCGAGTTTTTTATCCAAATTTTTATTAGTTAGTTACTTATTTGTAGACGAATATTAGGATATGTTACAGCCAATGTTCTTTTTTTTTAATAGAGCCATTCTCTCTATTCGTTTATTTTTTGGTAATCAACTTATTTTAAGAGTTTTAGCTTAATTTTAGCGATGTTTTAATATGCCTAAAACTATTAAATATTGAGCAAGACCATAAGTGAACATGATGCCTATATTGGAATAGGCTATGGGTGTGTTGAACTTGTTTAAAGCTAATATGCTGTCAGAGATTGCGAATGTAATAGCACCAATAAACACCAATTTATAACTTAAGCTGGATGTTTGTTTTATTCTTAAAAAGGCCGTATTTACCATTATCAAAATTACGAGCATGTAGATGAGTACCGGAAAAAGCATATCATTCAATCCGTCTTGTAAAAAAGAGTATAATCCCAAACCGTAAACAATTAATATAGCAGAGAACCTAAATGGATATATCTGTTTGTTGCGATGCAATAAAAACACTGATATATACATGGTATGTGCGACTAAAAAGGCAACCAAGCCAAATAGAAAATAATTTGGAGAGCGGTCAACAAACATGAGTAAAATATCACCCATCAATGAAAACAGAAGCGCTAAAACCGTTAAATATCTCAGCTTTACATTGAATCTCTTACTGTGAATCCAGAAAAATACTAATAAGGATATTACAATGGCTGGTTTACAGATATAATGCAGGACTTCATAATCTGGATGACTGCCGGTTATTAATTCGGAAATTAGTATCAAGCTAAAGATAATGCTGAATTTTTTTTCGGTTTCGGAGAGCATTTATAGTGCGTTTTTTCAAAAATATGCAATTCGGTCGTGATTTTTAACAATTCGGTATCATAGAATTTAATTGGTACTACTCTTATTGCACCTTTGAACTATCAATCAATAACAATCAGTTAAAATCATCAATCATGAAAACGCTAACTACATTTTTAATACTTCTCATATCTACCATGACATTTGGGCAAACAATAATCAACGGAAAAGTAACAGATATTAAGGGTGAACCTATTCCGGGAGCCAATGTCTATTTAGACGGGACTTACGATGGCGATACTACAGATGAACATGGGGATTTTAGTTTTACTACAGAAGAAACCGGTGCTCAGATTCTTAAGATTTCCTTTATTTCCTATGAAACTAAAACTATTGTTGGTGAGGTATCTACGTTACATAATTTACAAATAAAATTAAGAGAGGATGTCGAAGCGTTAGATGGTGTGGTAATTACTGCAGGAACTTTTGAGGCTAATGATAACAGTAAAGTATCGGTGTTAAATTCTTTAGATGTAGTAACAACGGCTAGTGCCCTAGGAGATTTTGTTGGAGCCTTACAGACGCTGCCAGGAACGTCTACCGTATCTGAAGATGGTCGATTATTCGTGAGAGGCGGCGATGCTGAAGAGACACAAATTTTCATTGATGGAATTCGTGTATTTACACCATTTACGCCTTCTACAAATAATATTCCAACACGAGGTCGATATTCACCTTTTTTATTTGATGGGATAACATTTTCTACTGGTGGTTATTCTGCAGAATATGGCAATGCTCTATCTAGCGTATTATTATTAAACACCATCAACGAACCAGATCAGGAAAAAACTGATATTGGTCTCATGACCGTAGGAGGTAGCTTGGGACGCACTGAAAAATGGGAGAACTCTTCTTTAAGCGTTAACGCGTCTTATATTAATTTGGCGCCATATTTAGCGATATATTCAGATCGTAACGATTGGGAAAAGCCATTTGAAGGTGCACAGGGAGAAGCCGTATTTCGTCAAAAATTTGAATATGGACTCCTTAAAATTTATGCGGCTTTTGATACGACTAATTTTGAATTGACTCAAGAGGATATTAATAGCACAGAAGGCTTACGTTTTAAATTAAAAAACAGAAACTTTTATACAAATACCTCATATGTGAGTGTCCTTGGCAAAGGATGGACACTTAATACAGGTTTGAGCTGTACCATTGCTAAAACGGATATTGGTATTGTGAATGACGCTATTAATGACGATGAAAACTCATTGCACGCGAAAATTAAAATTAAGAAAAGGTTTAGTAGTAGATTTAAACTAAATTTTGGACTTGAGCATTTTACTACCAATTTTGATGAAACATATGCTTCGGAAGGTGTTAATGCCACATATGGTTATATCAATAATAATTCAGCAGCTTTTGTAGAGTCAGATATCATTTTTAATAAAAACCTTGCTTTAAAAGTAGGGCTAAGAGCTGATAACTATGAGCTTTCTGACGAGTTTCAAGTGGCCCCTAGAGTTTCAATTGCGTATAAGACTTCAAAAAACGGACAACTATCTTTAGCTTATGGAGACTTTTATCAAAATGCCACAAGTGCTACTTTAAAATTCAATCCTGAGGTAGGAACTCAAAATACCAAACACTATATCATGAACTATCAATACGTTAATGATGGCAAAATTTTTAGAGCTGAAACCTATCGTAAGGATTATAATAAACTCATCAAGTTTGATACAGAATTCGCGAGTTTTGATTCTAATATTAACAATTCAGGTTCTGGTTTTGCTCAAGGAATAGATCTGTTTTGGAGAGATAATAAAAGTATTAAAAATGTAGATTACTGGCTTAGTTATTCTTATTTAGATACAGAACGTGATTACCGCAATTTCCCAACACAGTCGCAACCAAGTTTTGCTAACACACATAATTTTTCTGCGGTAGCAAAGTATTGGATTGAAGACTGGAAAAGTCAGGTAGGATTTGCATATACCTTTGCTTCCGGAAGACCATATACCAACCCAAATACCACTCAGTTTTTAGGCGAGAAGACCAAGAGTTTTAATAGTTTGAGTTTGAATTGGGCTTATTTATTAAGTCCGCAGAAAATATTATATCTATCAGTGAACAATGTTTTAGCTTTTAAAAACATTAATGGCTACCAGTATGCTAATACCCCGGATATGAATGGGAATTTTGCACGAAGAGCATTGAAACCTGCGGCAGATCAGTTTTTCTTTGTGGGATTCTTTTGGACTATCAGTGAAGATGGAACAGATAATCAATTGGATAATTTGTAAAAAAATTGGTGATAAAAAATAGAATATGACATAAGTCATATTTTTCCAGAGCATATTAATTTAACTTTAAGGTATAAATCATTGTAATCATGGAAGTTAAAAAGAACCCAAAAGTAGATGTCGGACGAAATAGTAGTCTCTATTTCGCAATCGGCTTAAATTTGATGTTATTAACAACTTATCTCATGTTTGAGCATAAATTTTACGCAGATGATAGTTACGTAAGAGATATTGTTCAAATGGATAAGCTTGTAGAGGAAGATATTCCAATTATTAATATTGATGTCCCACCGCCACCTCCACCACCTCCAGCTATTGTATCGGAAGATTTAAAAATTGTTGAAGATGTGGTAGAAATTGAAGAAACTATTATCGAAAGTAGTGAAGTAAGTCAGTCTGACGCAATTGAAACTATTGTTAGTGTGGATGATGTCGATGTAGAAGAGGTAGAAGAAGAAATTTCTGTACCGTTTTCAGTTATAGAACATGTTCCTGTATTTCCTGGATGTGAGTCTGGCACAAAAGAAGAAAAAATAGCTTGTTTTGAGCGTTCTATCCAACAGCACGTTAAAAAGAATTTTAAGTATCCCGAAACAGCTTTAGAATTAGGGATGCAAGGTAAGGTGTATGTATTGTTCGCTATCGATCAAACAGGACACGTATCTGGAATTAGATCTAGAGGTCCGGATAAAATATTAGAAAAAGAAGCAGAACGTATTATCGGGTTATTGCCTAAAATGGTACCTGGTAAACAACGTGGAAGAGCAGTAAAAATGCCATACAGTATCCCAATTAGTTTCGTGCTACGTAACTAATTAATCTAAAACGAAGGGCAGATATCAGATCTGTGGATAGTGAATTAATTAAGGAATTTTTAACTTCCAATGATATAAATTCATATTTAGAAAAAAGCGCTTGTTTTACACATGCGCTTTTTTTATTTATTAGTGTTCCTAAATGTTTTAAAGTAAATTCAATTCTTGTCGATAAATTTTAGATGTGTCTCGCGTGTTATTAAAAAAACATCAGGGTCATACTAAAGAGCTGATTCGTTTCAAAATCCCGATAGTAGTCTTTAAGTTTTTCTTTGGTCGGAATGATGTAAGCTATTTAAAATTTCCGTGAAATAAATGGTTATCTTATTATAAATAGATATTAGTAATCAACTGAGATACTGTTGGATGATCGTTACCGCCTGCAGGTTCTATAGTGATATTTAGTGACTCAGCATGGTCAATATAAGTCATTGCGAGCATGTCTTTATTTTTATGTATTACACCCATGTTGATCATTTCCCCTTCTACATCTGCCCACATTTGGTAATCATGATCTTTATCGAGTTCTGGTAAATATGCCGTGTTTATCACAACGGTTTTATCAGTATTGTTCACATAACTTATGACCTTAGCCTCTGGCATTTGGGAGTTCCCAGTAAGAATATATTTTTCAACATCTGGATTATTTATCATGACATACCAGGTGCTCGTTTCTTCCAAAGACGTATTCAGATTGTTAATGTTATTATTGAGTTTGGTATTCTCTTGTTCCACAATTTTTAACTGATTTTTTGTGGTATTTAGTTGGGTGTACATATAAATAGTACCAACAAACAAAAACGCAGCAATACTCGCTGCAATTGCAAGATATGAACGCAATGATTTTTGTGGACTTATAGCAATAATTTTTGTAGGTGAAGTTGAAATGTCTCTCAGTAGGTTTGTTTTGACCGAAGTAGGAGGATCAATAGCGTTTTCAAAGGCTAAAGATTCAAAACTATATTCAATGGTCTCTACTATTGTTTTTAATTCAGGATGTTGTTGTATGACACGCTGCACTTGTTGTTGCTCGCTTTGACTAAGTTCGCTTAACACGTATAGTTCTAATATACCATTATCTAATATGTAAGTCTTATCCATCATCATCTCATTACTTCAATTAAGATTGTAATAAATACTGTAATCTTTATGTACGATTGTTGCAATTGTTTTAAAGCTTGTTTTATGTAAGATTTAAAAGTTCCTAAAGGAACATTCATTTCTTCATGTGCTTCTCGATGGGTCAGCCCATTAAAATAAACAAGTTCAATAGCTCTTTGGTGATGAGCATCTAAGCGCTTAATCGTGCCTTTCAGTTTTAGGTCATCTAGTTTATCAGTTACTTCTTCGGTTCTATTTTTATATACACTTAAATCTTCAACTTGGATGAGTTTATCAGATTTTCTCAAAAAATTTAACGTTTTGTTTCTAGCAATGCGATGTGCCCAAGTATAAAAACGACCTTTATCAAAGTCGTAGCCATCCGCTTTATCCCAAATAGTCATAAAGGTGTCCTGAAGTAAATTCTTTGCGTCGTGCTCATCTTTACAAAGTCTAATAATGACACCATAAAGTGCAGCAGAATACTTGTCGTAAACCAGTGAAAAAGCAGTTTCGTCTCTGTTTTGGAGTTTTAAAATAAGGGTTTTGTCGTCACTCATTAATGTTAAAGATTTCACAAAATAAATCCGTAGCTCATCCACAGATTGCATTGCTGTGTAAATATAAATGAAAGTACTTCAAAACAAAACAAGTACTCCAAATAGTTTAACCAATAACACAAAAATTATGAAAAAGTTAGTATTGATTTTAACGACATTCGCGGCATTAACATTTAGTCAAAATGCAAAAGCACAAGGAACTATTGTAGACGCAGCAGTTGGAAATGAAAATTTCTCAACGTTGGTAACAGCTTTAAAAGCTGCTGATTTAGTAACAGCTCTACAAGGTGATGGTCCTTTTACAGTGTTTGCACCTACAAATGCAGCGTTTGGCAAAATCGACTCCAATACTTTAGGGTCATTATTAAAGCCAGAAAATAAAAAAGCATTAGCTAATATCTTAACATATCATGTGGTATCAGGAAAACTTGTTGCATCAGATGTTGTAGCTGCTTTAAAGAAGGGTAATGGCACAGTGGAGTTAAAAGCACTTAACGGACAAACATTAACTGTAATGCAAAAAGATGGAAAAATATGGTTGAAAGACCAAAACGGAAATTACAGTGAGATTACTGCAACGGATGTAATGGGAAGTAATGGTGTAATCCATGTAATTAACACAGTAGTAATGCCTAAATAATTAGGGAATAACTGCTATGAAAAAGAGAAAAGCATTCACAATCGTGAATGCTTTTTGTGTTAAATAAAAATCGTAGTAGGGTCTTATGCTTTTTTAGCAATGACTACAATTTGTAATTCCATATCATCATTGATAAATTTATCTCCAAGATTATCAAAGATTGATTTAGAACCGTAATTAATTCCCCAAAGTGTTCTATCAATCAAAAACGGCTCGCTTTTTATAATCATACTGTCACCTTCAGGATATATATTTACAGGAAAAGAGATATTTTGCTTTTTTCCTTTTATTGTTAAGTTTCCAGAAAGTTTAGTAATACCATTATCCATAGGTGTTATTCCAGTAATTTCAAAAGCAGCTGTAGGAAATTCATTGACATTAAAAAAATCACCTTCTTTACCTTCAACAGTGCCCATTAAATGCGCTTCTAAACTTTCTTTGCCGTCACCTGATTCTAAATCGGTAACATTAATAGATGTCATATCTATTTCGAAAGAACCACTTTCTAATGTGCCATCAATGGCATTCATAAAGCCATTTTGTAGCTTAATAGTTCCCATATGTGTACCTGTAGGTTTAAATCCTTTCCAATGAATAGAGGATTCCACCACATTAACAGTATATTTTTCAGAAGTGTTTTCGCTTTTGGCTGCTTCTTCAGCTTCAGAAATGGTTGCTGCATCTGCCTTGTCCTTACAGTTTGAGAAGGTCAGTATAATCGTTAATAATAAAGAAAGCTTTAAAAATTTTGTTTTCATAGTATGTATGCGTTTTAGTGTTTGAATTTGTAAAAATACATATTGCTTTAAGATCTTTTAATCTCAACAAAAATAAATTGATGACATTTTGACATTTTTATAATAATGGCAGTACTTTTGCCATCTTTAAATCGAAGATTTATTTAACAATCCTGAAACATGAGCAAGAAAGATAAAGGACAAACCATAGAAGAGCCTCAACAACAAGAGGAAACTATCGATACAGCTGAAGCTAATCACACCGAAACATTAACGGTTGAAGAGCAGCTACAAGAGGAATTAAAGAAAGAGAAAGACAAGTTCATGCGTTTATTTGCAGAATTTGAAAACTATAAAAAGAGAACTACAAAAGAACGTATTGATCTTTTTAAAACTGCAAATGAAGAGGTGATGGTAGCCATGCTACCAGTTCTCGATGATTTTGAGCGTGCGCTTGCACATATTGAAGAGGATAAAGAGGCTGAAGAATTGCGTAAAGGCGTCTTATTAATCTATCAAAAACTGATTAATACCTTGGAGCAAAAAGGGTTGAAAAAAATTGAAGTCTCTCAAGGAGATATTTTTAATCCAGATGATCACGAAGCTATTACACAAATACCAGCACCAAGTGATGATATGAAGGGTAAGATTATTGATGTGATTGAAAAGGGCTATAAATTAGGCGATAAGGTGATTCGATTTCCTAAAGTTGTAATTGGACAATAAATAAGACATGGCAAAAAAAGATTATTACGAAGTATTAGGAGTTGATAAAAACGCTTCCGCAGCTGAAATTAAGAAAGCGTATCGAAAAATGGCTTTAAAATTTCATCCAGATAAAAATCCAGATGACACAGATGCTGAAGCTAAATTTAAAGAAGCAGCTGAAGCCTATGAAGTATTAAGCAATGCAGATAAAAAAGCACGTTACGACCAATTTGGTCACCAAGCCTTTGAGGGTGCCGGTGGATTTGGTGGTGGTGGCATGAATATGGATGACATATTTAGTCAGTTTGGAGATATTTTTGGAGGTGCTTTTGGAGGTGGTGGATTCTCTGGTTTTGGAGGCGGATTTGGTGGAGGCCAAAGACGAGTAAAAGGAAGTAATCTCAGAATTAGAGTCTCATTATCACTTGAGGAAATTGCCAATGGTGTAGAGAAAAAAATTAAGGTAAAACGAAAAGTTCAAGCGTCAGGAACCACTTATAAAACCTGTACCACTTGCAACGGGGCAGGTCAAGTTACTCGAGTAACGAATACTATTTTGGGGCGCATGCAAACCGCTTCTGCCTGTCCGACTTGTGGAGGAGCAGGACAAAGTATTGATAAGAAACCTGCTGATGCAGATGCGCAAGGTTTAAAAGTTCAAGAAGAAACCGTTTCTGTTAAAATCCCTGCGGGTGTTGTAGACTCAATGCAGCTAAAAGTAACAGGTAAAGGTAATGATGCGCCAGGTAATGGTATTTCTGGAGATTTGTTAGTTGTTATTGAAGAAAAAGAACATGAGACGTTAAAACGTGAAGGAGATAATTTACACTACGACTTATATGTGAGTTTGTCTGATGCGGTATTAGGTACTTCTAAGGAGATAGATACAGTTACTGGTAAGGTTCGAATTAAGGTAGAAACAGGAGTGCAATCTGGTAAAATTTTACGTTTACGCGGAAAAGGAATACCGAGTATTAATGGCTATGGTAGTGGTGATTTATTGGTTCATGTGAATGTTTGGACACCTAAAACACTTAACAAAGAGCAAAAAGAATTTTTTGAAAATATGCGAGGCGATGAACATTTTGAACCGAAGCCTCAGAGCAGTGATAAATCCTTTTTTGAAAAAGTTAAAGATATGTTTTCATAAGAATACCCTTATTTAAGAAAAAACACTATATTTGAATTATCACTAATTCTAATTAGTGGTAATTTTTCTTTTTCATAGCAATTTTTTCCCATCCTTAATTAAGTTTAAGGGTGGGTTTTGTTTTTTAAATAAGCTCTTCACATGAAGCAATAAAACGTTTCACAAACTAAAAACAATACGAAAATCGTTAATAATTTAATACGATCAATACGAAAATCGTTAATAATTTAATACGATAAGCGTGCATTTACATGCACAACATTTTTATCTTTACACCTATTATATTCAACGCATCAATTTCAATTTATGAATAACCTATTAGTAACGGATTCAGTATCTAAAAACTTTGGAAATTTCAGAGCACTAAATGATGTCTCAATAGCGGTTCCAAAGGGCAGTATTTTTGGGTTGCTTGGACCTAATGGAGCAGGTAAAACAACACTTATTAGGATCATCAATCAAATTACAATGCCAGATTCAGGACATGTGTTTTTAGATGGAGAACCTTTAAGACCTGAACATATACAGCATATTGGATATCTGCCAGAAGAACGGGGGCTTTATAAGACTATGAAAGTAGGGGAACAAGCATTGTATCTAGCACAGCTAAAAGGACTATCAAAACAGGAAGCCAAAAACCGATTGAAACATTGGTTTGAGAAACTTGAAATAGGTGACTGGTGGAATAAAAAAATACAAGAGCTTAGCAAGGGACAAGCTCAAAAGATACAGTTTATTGTTACGGTATTACACCAACCAAAATTATTAATTTTTGATGAGCCCTTCTCAGGGTTTGATCCCATCAATGCAAATTTGATAAAAGATGAAATATTGCAACTAAGAGATGAAGGAGCGACTGTTATTTTTTCAACACATCGCATGGAATCTGTTGAAGAATTGTGTGATCATATTGCTTTAATTCATAAATCGAATAAGGTGTTAGATGGAAAACTGACAGATATCAAACGTCAGTATAGAACTAATACTTTTGAGGTTGGTTTACAAACCGATGCCGTAGAACGGGTAACTCAAGAAATTCAAGAGAGATTTGAAGTACTGCCCGCAACCTTCAGAAATCTTAATGATGATGTTAAATTAAATGTGAAGTTGAATGGTCAATATTCTTCTAATGATTTGTTGTCTTTTTTAACTACAAAGGCAGAAGTACATCATTTCCTCGAGGTAATTCCAAGCGCTAGTGATATCTTTATTCAAACAGTAAAAAATAATTAAAATGAACCATCTACCGCTTATAATAAAGAGAGAATATTTAACAAAGGTTAGAAACAAATCGTTCATTATCATGACCTTTGTTAGTCCGTTAATTATGGTTGCACTTATTGTGGTTGTTGCTTATTTGTCACAACTTAGTAGTGATAAAGAGCGCAATATATCTGTGTTGGATGAAACAGGTGTCCTCAGTGAGATATTTGAAGATACAGAGCACACAAAATATACAGTGCTCACTGATACAAGTCTTGAGACGGCAAAAGAACTTATTAAGGCTAAGGAGGATTTTGGTTTATTGTACATTCAGAAAAGTGATGATATGGAATCGATTTTGTCTCATGTCAGTTTTTATTCAGATGAATCACCATCATTGTCAATTATCACTAGTTTGGAACGAAAAATAGAAAAGAAACTAGAAGATGAAAAGCTACAGAATAACGGTGTTAATATAGCGCAAATTGAAGCTTCTAAAACCAATATAAGTATTTCACAAGAAACCTTTACCGGTGAAAAAACATCTAAAATAGATAGTTATTTAAAACTTGCTTTTGGTGGTGCTGCAGGTTATTTATTGTTCATGTTTATCATTATCTATGGTAATATGATCATGCGTAGTGTTATAGAAGAAAAGACAAGTAGAATTATTGAAATTATTATTTCTTCTGTGAAGCCAATACAGTTAATGTTAGGTAAAATTATTGGCACGTCTTTGGCTGGAATTACACAATTCGCTATTTGGTTGATTTTAGGTAGTATATTGATTTTTGTGTTATCTGCGATTTTCGGTATTAGCATAGCTGAAATGCAAACCCCACAGCAAGAAATGATGAATCAAGCTATGCAAAATGCCGATATGGCAAATGAAGTGCAATTGGCAATGCAATCCTTCTATAATCTGCCTTTAGCAAATCTAGTTATCGCATTTCTGCTCTTTTTTATTGGAGGTTATTTATTGTATAGTTCCTTGTATGCTGCTGTTGGTGCTGCAGTAGATAATGAAACAGATACGCAACAGTTCATGTTGCCAATTATTATGCCTCTTGTTTTAGCGGTCTATGTTGGTATTTTTACTGTAATCGAAGACCCTCATGGCACAGTTTCAACAGTTTTCTCGTTTATTCCCTTTACATCACCAGTTGTGATGCTCATGCGAATTCCATTTGGAGTTCCTATTTGGCAACAAGTTTTATCATTTACTATATTGGTAGGGACTTTTGTGTTTACCGTTTGGTTTGCAGCTAAGATCTACAGAGTAGGTATATTAATGTATGGTAAAAAACCGAGTTATAAAGAGCTTTATAAATGGATAAAATATTAATTATGCAAGATTTATCTACAATCGAAGAGTCAATAACAGGTAGTTCGGCTTGGGAAGGTTTTAGAAACTTTCTCAATCTTCATATTGATTTTAGCGAGAACATCCGGATTTCAATTTTAGATATACTGATGATGATAACGGTGATTTTTATTACCACAATCATTTTAAGATTAATTTTTAAGGCATTCACTAGAAATTTACCCAATGATGACAAAAAGAAATTTAATGTTGTTTATGGATACTTTAGGTGGTTGGTATATATCATTATTTTATTGATTACAATGCATTCTGTTGGTGTAAATGTTACTGCAGTATTTGCAGCATCTGCAGCGCTGTTAATTGGAGTTGGTCTTGCTCTGCAAACTTTATTTCAGGATATTATTTCCGGGATATTTATACTTATAGATCAATCGGTGCATGTGGGTGATATTATCGAAATTGACGGCAAGGTTGGTCGCGTAGAAGAAATTAAACTGCGAACAACTAGAGCGGTAACTATAGATAATAAAGTATTAGTTATTCCTAATCACTTGTATCTCGAAAATAGCTTGTATAATTGGACTCAAAATGGCACGTCTACAAGAGAAACCGTTGAAGTTGGTGTTGCCTATGGAAGTGATGTGCAATTAGTAAAAAAATTATTATTACAGGCAGCTACAGGCCATCCTGAAGTATTAAATATTCCTGAACCATCCGTATTGTTTACTCAGTTTGGTGAAAGTTCTTTAGATTTCAAATTAATCTTTACCATAAATAATAGTTTTAGAGCACAATTTCCCAAAAGTGATATACGTTTTGAGATTGATAAATTATTTAGAGAACATAAGGTGGCAATTCCATTCCCTCAGCGAGATATTCATATCATTCAGAAGCCACAATAACATCTAAAGAAGAACACAAACGATATCTATGTTAAAAACATTCAGTAAAGTTATGCTCATTAGTCTATGTGGCTTTTTTGCTCATACGGCATCTGCACAACTTACGGATTTAGCACGTTTGGAATATTCATTTATACCTAAAAGTAATTCTGAAGATCAATATACTAGATTACGAGCGCTTGTTAATTATCCTATTAAAACCAAAGAAGATTGTTATTTAGTGATTGGTGCAGAATATAATAGAATCATACTCAATCTCGAAGATAATTATCCGTTTGATGCGTCACTTATAGAATCTATTCAAGTTATCGACTTAAATATCGGTTATACGTTCAAAACCAGTGAGAATTGGAGATTAGGATTTAAATTTAATCCGCGAATCGCCTCTACCTTAACAAATTCCTTGACATCAGATGATATTTTTATAAATGGCGGTGCATTTGCAATTACAGATAGAACGAAAGATGAAACAATCAAAAGACCCTATCGCTTAACCTTAGGGTTAACCTATAACACTACAGCAGGTGTTCCTTTTCCATTACCATTCGTAAACTATTATAGACGGGTGAATGAAAAATGGTCGTTTTCAGTAGGTGTTCCAAAGTCTAATATTAAGTATTTTTTTAACGAAAAAAGTATATTTCAAACCTTTGCAGGATTAGATGGTTATTTTGCTCATGTTCAGCGTCCACTATTAATAGACGGTAAAAAAGTCAATAATATTTCTTTATCTCTAGGTGTTGGAGGGCTTGGCTATGAATATTTATTTACAAAACACCTTGTAGCTTACATGTATGCCGGCTATACGTTTAGGTTAAATAATGTATTACGTGATGAAAATAGAGATGAAGTTTTTAAATTAGACGATGTAAATGCTTTTTATCTAAGAACAGGAATAAAATTTAAATTATAATAATGGCAAAAATATTAGTAATAGAGGATGAAGCGTCAATAAGACGTGTTTTGGTAAAAATACTTTCAGAGGAAAATGATGCTTATGAAGTAGATGAGGCCGAAGATGGTTTAGTTGGCATTGAAATGATAAAGAAAACCGATTTTGATTTGGTGCTCTGCGATATTAAAATGCCTAAAATGGATGGTGTTGAAGTCCTGGAAGCCGTAAAAAAAATAAAACCAGAAATACCAATGGTCATGATTTCAGGCCATGGCGATCTCGATACAGCAGTAAATACTATGCGTTTGGGTGCCTTTGATTACATTTCAAAACCACCAGACTTAAATAGACTCCTAAATACAGTTCGTATTGCTTTAGATACAAAAACGCTGGTAGTTGAAAATAAAATGCTCAAAAAGAAAGTGAGCAAAAAATATGAAATGATAGGTGATAGCAAGGCCATTTCACAAATCAAGGACATGATAGAAAAAGTGGCAGCTACCGATGCTAGAGTACTTATCACAGGGCCTAATGGAACAGGTAAGGAACTTGTTGCACATTGGCTACATCAAAAAAGCGCACGTTCTAAAGGACCTTTAATTGAGGTGAATTGTGCTGCAATACCATCAGAGCTCATAGAAAGTGAATTGTTTGGTCATGTGAAAGGAGCCTTTACTAGCGCTGTTAAAGATAGAGCAGGAAAATTTGAAGCGGCCAATAGTGGAACAATTTTCCTAGATGAAATTGGAGATATGAGCCTGTCTGCTCAGGCCAAAGTATTACGCGCATTACAAGAAAATAAAATTCAGCGTGTTGGTAATGACAGAGATATTAAAGTTGATGTTCGTGTAGTCGCTGCGACCAATAAAGACTTAAAAAAAGAAATAGAAGAGGGGAGATTTAGAGAAGATTTATACCATAGATTAGCAGTTATCTTAATCAAAGTTCCAGCTTTAAATGATCGCCGTGAAGACATACCATTACTAATTAAACACTTTGCTGCTAAAATCGCTGAAGAACAAGGGAATGTCAAAAAAGAGTTTTCAGATAAAGCTATTAAATTATTACAAGAATATGATTGGACTGGAAACATTCGAGAATTAAGAAATGTTGTTGAGCGTTTAATCATTCTCGGCGGTAGAGAAGTGAGTGAAACTGATGTGAAATTGTTTGCATCTAAATAAAGTATTATGGAGAACATAAATATCAATCAATTTAAAGTCAATGAAAGTATTCAACTAAAAAATGTAGCTACAACTTTTGATTTAGGTGCAAGGAAGAAAGCGATTGAAAAAGAGCTTGAAGAGGTTCGTGAGAAGTTAGGCGACTTTCAGAACACCATTTATGCACATGGTAAATATGCAATCCTGATTTGTATTCAAGGTATGGATACAGCTGGGAAAGATAGTATGATTAGAGAAGTGTTTAAAGATTTCAACACGCGTGGAATTGTAGTACATAGCTTTAAGGTGCCAACTGAATTAGAGCTTAATCATGATTATTTATGGCGACATTATATTGCACTTCCCGCTCGCGGTAAATTTGGTGTTTTTAATAGAACGCATTATGAAAATGTTTTAGTCACAAGAGTGCATCCTGGATATATTTTAGGAGAAAGTCTACCTGACGTTAAGTCTATTGATGATGTCAATGATGCTTTTTGGACAAAACGATTTCGTCAAATTAATGATTTCGAAAAGCATATTGTTGAAAATGGAACCATCATATTTAAATTCTTTCTGCATTTGTCAAAAGAAGAACAAAAAAACAGATTGTTAAGACGCTTAAATAGAACCGAAAAACATTGGAAATTTTCTCCAGGTGATCTTAAAGAACGTAAACTATGGGATTCATATCAAGAGTGCTATGAAGATGCTATTAATCGTACATCAAAATCTCATGCGCCTTGGTACACAATTCCGGCAGATGATAAGCCTACCGCCCGTTATATTGTCGCACGAATTTTATATGATACCCTAATTCAATATAAAGATATTGTAGAGCCAGAATTAGAGGCTGATATTAAAAAGAATATTGGAGATTATATAAAACAACTTGAAAATGAATAAAAGATACGTGGCGCATAATGTAAGTACCGGTAAAGCATTGTGTTTATGTCAATCTAAATAGAAGGATAGGTTTAAATTAGACGCTCACTTGTGAGATTTTTAAGATTTCTTTATAAATAGACATCGGTTTAAATAGTATCTTTAGGCTTCACACTAAAACACCAACACATGAAGCAATTGACTACTATTCTAATATTCTGTATATCTTTTCAAATTTCAGCACAAACAGATGCTGAAAATGTCAAAGCTATATTTAAAAATTCATTAACCAATGGTATGAGTTACCAATGGCTGGATCACTTGTCTAATCAAATTGGAGGTCGACTGTCGGGTTCGTTAAATGCCGAAAAAGCAGTACAATATACCAAAGAAGAATTTGAAAAATTAGGCGTGGATAAGGTGTGGTTACAGCCTGTTATGGTGCCAAGATGGGTGCGAGGAGCACCCGAATTCGCCTATATAGAAACGTCTCCAGGAGTAACTACAAACGTAAATATTTGCGCCCTTGGTGGGTCTATAGCGACACCTAATGGTGGTATTAAGGCTAATATTATAGAAGTAGGATCATATGAAGATTTGAAAACTTTAGGAGAAGCGCAAATCAAGGGGAAGATTGTATTTATAAATCGACCAATGCAAGCAGATTTAATTAACACTTTTGAAGCTTATGGCGGATGCTCAGCTGAACGCTATCGTGGAGCTGCCGAAGCTGCAAAATATGGCGCAGTAGGGACTATTGTGCGCTCTCTAAATTTGAGATTAGACGATTATCCACATACTGGGAGTATGGGTTATGGTGATTTGCCAGTGAACCAACGCATACCATCTGCAGCTATTAGTACTAATGATGCTGAATTGTTAAGTGGCATGATAGCCTTAACGAAAGACTTAAAATTCTTCTTCAGTCAAAATTGTAAACAATTAGATGATGTGCAGTCTTATAATGTTATAGGTGAAATTACCGGTAGTGAGTTTCCTAATGAAATTATTGTAGTTGGTGGACATTTAGACTCGTGGGATTTAGGAGATGGATCTCATGACGATGGGGCAGGAGTGGTCCAATCTATGGATGTATTGCGATTATTAAAACAAAGTGGTATTACACCGAAACGCACAATTAGAGCTGTTCTTTTTATGAATGAAGAAAATGGATTGCGCGGAGGCCGTAAATATGCTGAGGTTGCAAAATCCAAAAATGAAAAGCATGTGTTTGCACTAGAAAGTGATTCTGGCGGATTTACACCGAGAGGATTTAGCTTTCAATGTAATGATGCAATGTTAGCTAAAATACAAAACTGGAGACCATTATTTGAACCCTACCTTATACATTATTTTGAAAAAGGCTACAGTGGTGCTGATATTGGACCATTAAAAGATGACAATATCGTCTTAGCTGGCTTAAGACCAGATTCACAGCGCTATTTTGACCATCATCATGCCTCTAATGATACTTTTGAACATGTGAATAAGCGCGAACTAGAATTGGGTGCTGCATCTATGACCTCCTTAGTTTATTTAATAGATACTTATGGAACCGAAACCATTACAAATATCGAAGAACTTAAAGATTAAAAATATGATTAGAAATAATACGCTAATTGTGTTTTTGGTTTTACTCTCAACACTAGCTTATAGCCAAGATAATACCAACGAACAATTACCTTATTATGAAGTTCCAGAATATTCAGAAAGCTTTTCTGCAGGAACAGTCGCTGCTAGAATGGTAGATGCTTTAGGATTCAGGTTTTATTGGGCTAGCGAAGGCCTTAATGGTACCGATTTGGAATATAAGCCCAGTGAAGATGTGCGCTCAACTGCTGAAACCATTGATCATATTTTAGACTTGTCTTACATCATTGTAAACTCAACTTTGAAACAAACAAATGGTAAAATTAATTCGTCAGAAATGAGTTATAATGAAAAACGAAAACAAGTACTCATCAACCTTAAAACTGCTGCCGATATATTGAGAGAAAGTGATGATATATCACAATATAAAATCATATTCGGAACTAATGAAATACCATTTTGGAACCAAGTAAATGGTCCTATAGCAGATGCAATATGGCATTGCGGACAGTTAGCTTCATTTAGACGATCGAGTGGAAATCCTATAAATTCTAATGTGAACCACTTTCGTGGAACGGTTAAACAGTAGTATGAAAAAGAGTTTTAATACCATTATTTTTTGTGTAATCACAAGTTTGGGTTTTTCGCAATCCCAAGAACTATTAGGGCAACTCCTCGATAGTAAAACACAACAGCCTGTTGTTTTTGCTACTGTTGCTGTAAAAGATCAAAATGTTGGTGTCATTGCTGATGATAACGGTAATTTTAGACTACCTATTAAATACAAAACCAATGATAATATTATTGTCATTTCTTGTATTGGATATAAAACTTTAGCAATTAATGTAAATACGTTAATTGTGGGACAGCTAAACATTTTAAAAATGGTACCGCAAATTGAATCGCTGGATGCGGTAACCATAGTTGCCAATAAATCAAGACCAAAAGAAGATTATATTCCAGCAAAAGATATTGTCAAGAACGCTATTTTTAATATGCGCGTCAATTATCCCACAAATCCACATTCCTATATAGGCTATTATAGAGATTATCAAATATTAAATAAGAAATATTTTAATCTTAATGAAGGTATAATGGAAGAGTTTGATGCGGGATTTCAAACTAATAAAGTCTTCTATAAAGACAATCAAACAGCCATATATAGTTTTGAGCAAAATGAGAAATTTCCACAAGACTCTATGCTTACTGTGGCTTATGATAATTATAATTTTAAATTCATGGAAGCCGCAACACTTTCGGATTTTGGAGGAAACGAGTTAAGCATTTTAAATATTCATAATGCCATTAGAAACTACGAGAAGAAGTCGTTCTCTTTCGTTGATGTATTTAAAGAAGACTTTTTATATAATCATGAATTTCGAGTCACAAGTAAAATGTACCTGGATGACAAACCTATTTATGAAATAAAATTTTATGCGATTGAACAGGTCACAGGAGTAGAAAATACTGCAGATGGTACAATTTATATCGCTTACGACACCTTCGCAATTCATAAGTTAGAATACAATGGTTATCTTAAAAATGACCAGCGCCCGTTTTATTCTGTAACTGTGGAATATAAACCTAAAGGAGGGAAAATGTACCTCAATTATATTTCATTTTACAATCGATTTAAAGTGAAAAGTGGAGACAGTTTTAAAATTGAGACTATCGAGTTTGATCCATCGCAAAAAGCCTTTTTGGTGAAATTCAGTAATAAAATTGATAAAAGTACAATTGCCAAGAAAAGACGATTTAAATTCAAATATAATGACGAACGACTTAAAATTAATGACGTTAAGCTCATATCTCCAAGACGTCTTAAAGTAAGTATTGTCAATCGTTTTGGAGATGAAGACTTAGCTAATTTCAAAACGTTGACAGGTATAGAATACAAAATTAGAAATGTTGCTGATTTAGCAGGAAGACAATTGGATGAATTGTCGTTTTTGAATGTGGATCAATTTAGAGAGTTTTGTACAACAAGTGTTTACAAATAAACAACTTGCTAACAATTTAAAGTTTGTCAATAAAGCAAGTATGCTGCGAGAAGCTTCCATAAATGATAATAAGATTGAAGAGGATACTTATTGGATAAATTCTCCCTTAAAGATTATTAAAAACTAAATCTATAAAAAAAGGCAAGTCATGACTTGCCTTTTTAATTATAGTGCTATTTCCACTTGATTGTGAAGTATATCTTTGATGGTTTCACGTTTTCTTATGAGATGCGCGTTATTCTTATACCATAAAACTTCTGCAGGACGATAACGTGAGTTATAATTTGAAGCCATTGAAAAGCAATAGGCTCCAGCATTTTTAAAAGCTAAAATATCATCTTCAGTAATCTCTGTTATACGTCTGTTATTAGCAAATGTATCGGTTTCACAGATATAGCCTACCACTGAATAAAAACGTTCTTTTCCCTTCGGATTAGAAATATTAATAATCTCATGCTGCGATCCGTATAACATCGGACGAATTAGATGATTAAAACCAGAGTCTACCTGTGCAAAAACCGTGGAAGTTGTTTGTTTAACCACATTCACACGAGTCAAAAAATAGCCAGCTTCACTCACTAAAAATTTACCTGGTTCGAAAGCTAAGGTGAGCTCTTTTCCGTAGGCTTTACAAAAGCCATTAAAGCGTTTGGTTAGTTTTTCACCTAGTTCTTCAATATTGGTTTCAATATCGCCGGTTTTATAGGGTACTTTAAACCCAGAGCCAAAATCAATAAAGTCTAAATTCTTGAAGTTCTTTGCTGTTTCAAATAAAATCTCACTCGCATATAAAAAGACGTCAATATCTAATATATCACTACCTGTATGCATATGGATTCCGTTAATGGTCATCTTTGTATTTTCTACAATTCTGAGCAAGTGCGGAATTTGATGTATGGAGATTCCAAATTTACTATCAATATGTCCTACTGAAATATTCGTGTTACCACCAGCCATAACATGAGGATTAATTCTGATGCAAACTGGTGTTTTAGGGTGTTTGGTTCCAAACTGCTCTAATACTGAAAGATTATCAATATTGATTTGAACACCCAGATTTGCCGCTTTCTCGATTTCCTCTAGTGATACACCATTGGGTGTGTAAATGATGTTTTCAGGCTGAAAGCCTGCTTTTAAACCAAGTTGAACTTCTTGAATTGAAACCGTATCTAAACCCGATCCCAGTTGATTAAATAATTTTAAAACGGAAATATTGGACAATGCTTTAACAGCATAATTCAACTTTAACTGTTTGACCTTACTAAATGCTGAAGTTAAACGTTTATACTGAGCAGTGATTTTTTCAGCATCATAAACATAAACCGGACTTCCGAAGTCCTTTACAATCTGTAGTAAGGTGTTTTGTTCCATTATTTTCAATTTAAATTAAGCTACAAATTTACTTGGTTTTTTTTAGACAAATGATAAGGAAATCTTAAAAATTCAATGGTTTTGTTATTGAATTTAGCGTAATGATAATCTCGCTAAAAAGATTGGTAAAATCTTTTAGTATGTTTATTTTTGTGCTCGTAAAAAATGACTTCGCAAAAGTAGTCGCATACGAACTAAAATTTTAAACCCTTATGAATTTACACGAATATCAAGGAAAAGAGTTATTAAGCAGTTTTGGCGTACGTATTCAACGTGGTATTGTGGCTCAAAATGCTGATGAAGCAGTTGCAGCAGCTAAGAAGTTGACTGAGGATACTGGAACTGGCTGGCATGTGATTAAAGCCCAAGTTCACGCTGGTGGTCGTGGAAAAGGTGGAGGAGTTAAGTTGGCTAAAAGCTTAGAAGAAGTTAAATCAATTGCAGGACAAATCATTGGAATGGATTTAGTAACACCCCAAACTTCAGCAGAAGGTAAGCGTGTGCACCAAGTTTTAGTAGCGGAAGATGTATACTATCCTGGTGCTTCTGAACCAGAAGAATATTATATGTCTGTATTATTAAATAGAGCTAATGGACGCAACATGATTATGTATTCTACCGAAGGTGGAATGGATATTGAAACTGTTGCTGAAGAAACACCACATTTAATTTTTACTGAAGAAATTGATCCAGCAACAGGAATATTACCTTTTCAAGCGCGTAAGATAGCTTTTAATTTAGGTTTGTCTGGAGCAGCTTTTAAAGACATGACGAGATTCGTGACTTCATTATACAAAGCATATGTAGAATCCGATTCGTCATTATTTGAAATTAATCCAGTATTGAAAACTAGTGATGATAAAATTATGGCAGTTGATGCTAAAGTAACTTTAGATGACAACGCCTTATACAGACATAAAGACCTCGCCGAATTACGTGATTTACGTGAGGAGAACCCAATAGAGGTTGAAGCAGGAGCCTTAGGTTTGAACTATGTAGACCTTGATGGAAATGTTGGTTGTATGGTAAACGGAGCGGGACTTGCAATGGCTACCATGGATTTAATCAAACAAGCAGGAGGAGAACCAGCTAACTTTTTAGACGTTGGTGGTACTGCTGATGCTGCTAGAGTAGAAGCTGCATTCAAAATTATATTAAAAGATCCAGCAGTAAAGGCAATTTTGATTAACATTTTTGGAGGTATCGTACGTTGTGATCGAGTTGCTCAAGGTGTTATAGATGCATATAAAAATATGGGTAACATAAATGTACCCATTATTGTGCGTTTACAAGGAACCAATGCAGATATCGCTAAAGAATTAATTGATAGTTCTGGTTTAGATGTGATGAGCGCAACAGAATTCCAAGAAGCTGCGGATAAAGTACAAGCGGTTTTAGCTTAATACTTTAACTATTATAAAAAAAAGCGCTCAATTTGAGCGCTTTTTTTATGTTCTAAATGTAAGCTCAGTACTTTTTTAGGGTGTCGCTATTCTATCAACCATTTCGATGTTACCTATGATTGTTATAATACAAACAGACTACGGACTTATCACTCGGTAATACTAATGGATGACATGGAAGTTCATGTGTTTTAATCTAAACACCTCTTCTTGGGGTTATTGAAATATTTGAAACCGTTTTTTTAATTAGCACAAAATCAAAAATTCCTAACAATTCCATGAAATAAAATTAGTACTCAATGTTGTAATTGATAAAATAATTTAGTCTTTCTTTTTTTTTGCTTTTGGCATTGGGCCACGCAAATGAATGACTAATCCATTAAGAAAATTTCGTAATATTTGATCACCACACTCAACATAGTTGGGATGGTCCTCACGTCTAAAGAAGGCATTTAATTCACTTTTTGAAATTCTAAAATCTACAAGCTCAAGAATTTTTACAATATCTTCGTCACGTAATTTGTGCGCTACACGCAGTTTTTTAAAAATGTCGTTATTAGTTAATCCCATTATTGATTAATTATTAGCCATTGAAAAGTATAAAAAAATATACTCTAAGAACATATTTTGTGTTTCGTCTTCAATGAAATTGTATTAATTATATTCGTTTTTAGGTCGGCTATTTAATAGAAAATCAACCAACATCTTTGATAGGATGCTATTGTTTTAATTTATTCCTAGTTTTAAAAAGCTTAAAGTTTCAGCACTATATTATAACGTTACCAGCGTATAAATTACAGAATGGATTTCAAAAAGCCATCCAACTTCGCTATACGTTTCTGAGTACATAATGATCGCATAAAAACAACACTAAAACACTAATCTTTTTTAAAGACAAAAGCATAAAACGAAAGTACATAAAAATATAGAATAAGCAGGATTACCGTTCATCGATAATATTTTTCTAATCCTAAAAAATCGGTGAACTGCATGGTCATTGTAATGTGCTGATAAACAGAATTTTAATAATTAAAAACGCACGAACGTAAGAAAACAACGACGAAAGGCACTTTTTTTTTCGATAACCTACGATTAAACTAGGATAAGTTTTTAAACAAAGGTTTTAAATTTATACAACTAATAATCATGAATCCCTCTAATATGATAAATCGTGTTGAGAAGCTAAGTTTACTATCTGAAATGATAGCCTTTGCACAGACTGACGAAAATATAAAATCCATTGAATATAAATTTCTAGCTAGCATTGCCAAACAGTTAGATATTTCAAAGGAAGATTTCAACTATTTATTTGAACACCCAGTTAGCTATGTGCATTTAAAGTCACATAGTGAACGCATCGTACAATTTCATCGATTGGTATTATTAATGAATTTAGATCAGGATATCACTAATAAAGAACTCGTGAAACTGCATAATTTCGGTTTGCGAATGGGATTAAGTCATGAATCTATTAATCGCGTGCTAGATTTGATGGATAGTTTTCCAAATAAAATTGTACCGCCAGACTTTTTAATTGATATTTTCAAAGTACAGTATAACTAAGATACCTTAAGCTTCTCTAATTTTTCTTGATATCCCTTAATTTCATCACGCAATTGAGCTGCAATAATAAAATCTAAAGCTTTTGCAGCCTGCTCCATCATTTTACGCTTTTCACGGATTTTCTTTTCGAGCTGATTTTTAGTCAGATATTCGCTTTCTGGTTCTGCAGCTTTTGCAGCTTCCAATTCATAACTGTAAGTGCTTACTGAATTTTTAGATAAGGCATTATCTAAACTTTTATTTAACGCTGTTGGTGTAATATTATGTTTGGTATTGTAAGCGATTTGTTTTTCACGTCTGTATTCAGTTTCATCAATTGTTTTTTGCATGCTTTTGGTAATTTTATCAGCATACATAATTGCTTTTCCATTAAGATGTCGCGCAGCTCTTCCAACGGTTTGTGTTAATGAACGTGCAGAACGTAAAAATCCTTCTTTGTCGGCATCTAGAATGGCAACAAGCGACACTTCTGGTAAATCCAAACCTTCACGAAGTAAGTTGACACCTACTAAGACATCAAATACGCCTTTTCTTAAATCTTGCATAATTTGAACACGCTCTAAGGTGTCGACGTCACTATGTATATAACGACATCTGATTTGAATCCGATCTAAGTATTTCGTTAGCTCTTCAGCCATTCGTTTGGTTAACGTTGTTACTAATGTACGTTCATCTTTTTCAATACGCTGCTGCATCTCTTCAATTAAATCATCAATCTGATTTAAACTCGGACGTACTTCAATAACTGGATCAAGCAATCCTGTAGGTCGAATGACTTGCTCCACATAAACACCATCGGTTTTTTGTAGTTCGTAATCTGCTGGTGTGGCACTCACATATATTACTTGATTTTGCAAGGCTTCAAACTCTTCAAATTTTAATGGTCTGTTGTCCATGGCAGCCGGTAATCTAAATCCGTATTCTACTAGATTTTCTTTACGACTTCGGTCACCACCATACATGGCATGAACTTGCGAAATGGTAACGTGACTTTCATCAACCACCATTAAAAAATCTTCAGGGAAATAATCTAATAAGCAAAAAGGCCGTGTTCCCGGTTGTCGTCCATCTAGGTATCTTGAATAGTTCTCAATCCCAGAGCAGTAGCCTAATTCACGAATCATTTCCAGATCAAATTCTGTGCGTTCTTTCAGACGTTTCGCTTCCAAGTGCTTCCCAATTTCTTTGAAATAATCATACTGTTTTACGAGATCGTCTTGGATTTCTCGAATTGCACCTTGTAAAATATCAGGTGAGGTGACAAACATATTAGCGGGATAGATATTCAATCGGTCATAATGTTCAATCACTTCATTGGTTTGAATATTAAACTGTTCAATATCTTCAATTTCATCACCAAAAAAGTGAATCCGAAATGCATCATCGGCATAGCTTGGAAACACATCAACTGTATCTCCTTTTATTCGGAAATTTCCATGTTTAAAATCAGCTTCTGTTCTTGAATATAAACTTTGCACAAGACGATGTAGCAAATCAGTTCTTGAAATTTCCTGATTGACTTCCAATGAAATGACATTCTTCTGAAATTCAACAGGATTTCCAATACCATATAAACAAGAAACGGACGCAACAACAATGACATCCCGTCTACCAGATAATAGGGAGGAGGTTGTACTTAAACGCATCTTCTCTATCTCCTCATTGATGGATAAGTCTTTTTCTATATAAACGCCAGAGGAAGGAATGTAAGCTTCGGGTTGATAATAATCATAATACGAGACAAAATACTCCACGGCATTCTCTGGAAAAAACTGTTTAAACTCAGAGTATAACTGTGCTGCTAATGTTTTATTGTGTGCTAAAACGAGTGTTGGTCTTTGCACGTCTTCAATCACATTGGCGACGGTAAATGTCTTACCAGATCCCGTAACACCTAGAAGTGTTTGGTATTTCTCGTTGGTATTGATGCCATTAACTAATTGCTTGATGGCTTGGGGTTGATCTCCTGTGGGTTTGAATTCAGATTGGACTTTAAATTTCATATAAATGGCTGCACTGCTCTAGACTGCACAATATTAATGTTTAAGGGTATTCAATGTTTAAAAAAACGCTCATTATAGGATGTATAACATCCTTACGATGATTTGTAAAGTTAATCAATTAACGCTTTAACGCAAAGTGACCTGTATAGGTTCTTCCATCAATTAAACGCACTACAAACCAGTAATCATCGCTTGGTAAAGCTTGCCCATTTAGAGTGCCATCCCAACCAACACTGGTGTTATCAAATTGTGTAATAAATTTGCCGTAACGATTAAATATTTTTACTTCCATACTTCGATTGAAGTCTGCATTCACTCCATAAACTTGCCAACGTTCGTTGTATGGGTCACCATTAGGTGTAAAAAATTTCGGAAATCCTAAAACTGAAATCGTTTGTTCTGTGAGGCCACAGCCATTGATGTCTCGAACAAAAACGGTATGGAAACCGGGTTCGACATTAGTGAAAACAGAGTCTCCTTGAAACTCACCATTTAGATCATCTAAAGCAAATTCATAGTCTCCTTCTCCCGATACTTCAACACTAACCGTATTATTGTTTAAACCTTCTGTAACGTAAATGTTCTCTATTGTGGCAATATTTGACGCTAAGACAGTAATGGTTCTGCTTGCAGAACATCCATTAGGGTCAGTGACAATAACTGTATAAGTACCAGGCTCATTAATGTCATTAAAAGTGGTGTTCACTTCAGTCAATGCACCGTTAAATAACCACTCATAATAATAGTTATTTGGTAAGTCGTTTAAAATACCACCAGTGAGTGTTATCATTTCAGGAAAATCGTTTAAGCAATAGATAAATGTCTCATCTTCCATTAATACAGGGGTGTATAAGACTTCAAGTTCAGCCGTTGAAATAGAGTAGCATTGATTATTGCTTTCTACCTTCACATAAATTGTTTGGTTGAAAGGTATTGTATTCTGAAATATGCCAGATAAGATATTCACCTCTAAAAAGGCATCTTCTTCGGTCTCATAGAAACTCACATTCGCATTTGTTGGAATTTGAGAACTAATAGACGTTGTTATATCATTTAAGTTAAATTCAGTAAAACCGTCAGCAATCTCACCATCACAAGCATCTAAACTAGGAATAATAAGCGTATTGTTTGATATTTCTAGTTGTATTTCAGCAATACTATAACAACCCGCTTGATTTATTACGCGAGCATAAACTGTCTGGAATGGTATGGTATTCTCGAAATTGTTCGGATTTGTAATGGGATTGGAATTTTGATTAGCCTCATTTTCAGACAGAAAAAAACCACTAATACCAATAGAATTATTAGCATTGGTAACTATAGGTTCTATATCATCTAAATCGTAAAAGGTCAAAGCGTCTTGGTCTTGATCACATTCAGTTAGTAAGGCGTCAAATACGATTGGGTTATCAGCATATTCTATAGTAACTTCACCAAATAGCACACAGTTATCACGAGTCACTTCAACACTATAAAAACCACCTTCGGAAACGTCTAATGAAGCATTGGTTTCTCCCATGAGTTCTACGCCATCTATAAACCATTTATAGGTATTGGTAGCTCCAGGTTCGTCGGTTTGTATTGTAATGGTGTTATTGCCGCAAACCGCTGTTCCAGATTGGACTAGGCGATCTGGACCTATATCAGTTGACAATCTAAAACTTCCTGCTTCTAAAAACACGGCAGAGTCAAATCTGTAGTTTTGCTCATCGGCAATGACGAGCTTAACGTGATACGTTTCATTAGGGACGACAGTCGCTGTTGCTGTAAGAACTGTTGTTTGTCCGTTGAAATTTATAGGTGTATTTGCACCATTAAAACTTTCAAAATAGGCTTCGTTCTCTGCTGGACATCCGCCAGGAATATCAGGATGAACGGTAGTCACTTTTACAGGAGTTTGGGTTCCTGGTACTAAAGCGATATTGGCATATTGTTGGTTATTTATAGGTCGGATTAAAAAGCCAAATAGGTCAGAAAACTGACATGTATTTGGGTTTCCTTCTTGATATTCTTCCGAAGCAAAGATATAGCGAAAACTAATTTCATTAGCAACAGAGGTGAAATCAAATTCTAATATGGTTGCATTTGTGGTATTCGATTCGTTCAAGACAAACTCTAGGTCTGCGTCGCCTTGCCAATCCGCTGCATCATCATCACTTAAGGAAGTATTTGGACCTGGCACATTAGATAATCGACCTGTACTCAATACAATGCCGCTTTCAAAGGGGAAATTCGTCCCAGCAGCATCAAAAAAACCAAAGCTTTGTTCCGTATTTCCGAAGTCGCCACCTACAACATTAGTGACGATAACATTGTCTATACAGTCGCTATCGATGAGGATATCTTCGATTAATTGTTGTGCTGTAAAAGACGCACTATCTACAGAGATATTTTGACCGAAGGTCATCACTGTAAATAAAAAGCAAAAGACGAATAGCGTAAATTTCATTTGCAATTTTTCCGATTGCAAAGATACACACTGGATAACGTAGTAAAACTAAAAAAGTGTTAAGTTTTAATTTACAGGCGCAAGGTAAAATGCCCTTTTACTTGAAACGAAATATTTTCTTTTCTAACATCTGCCACAAACCAATAATCGTTAGCTGGCATGAGATTACCGTTATAAAAGCCATCCCATCCTCTTGAATTAGAGGTGAGTGTTTTAAGCAGTTTTCCGTAGCGATCATAAATGTAAACGATTGTTCCAGTAAGGTTTTCTACACCTGTAATGTGCCAAGTATCAAAATAAGAGTCATTGTTTGGTGTAAAGAATTTTGGAGCATCAATAACCACGATTTCTTTCGAGACTTCACCGCAGCCATTTAAATCTATAATCGTAATGGTATGATATCCTAAACTTACATTTTCAAAGACATTGGATTGTTGTGGCGGATTATCATCTAATTGATAAGAATAATTTCCAATACCACTTACGGTGACAGTAATATTATTAGGGTCTGAAAAGTCCACCGATTCTGTAATTTCTATGGTAGCAGCTTCAGATTCTGAAACACTAAATATACGAGTTGTTTCACAAGCATTAGGCGTTGTCACCGTCACAGAGTACGTCCCAATATCTGTGATTTCAATTTCAGGAGAGGTTTCTCCTGTAGACCATAGATAGGTATCACCAATATTATTTGTGTTAGCACTAACTAATAATGGTAAATTATCTAAACAGACCACTTGGTCATCTATATCTATAATAGGTTTTTCAAAAACCACTGTCATAAATTGAATAATGCTATAACATCCAGTTGTATTATTTTCAATTCGAGCATAGATCGTTTCGTTGGTCATGGCATTATAGGTATTTCCTATACTACCCAAGCCTTCATCTGCTAAAATGTCATCAATATAATAAGTGATCGTAAAGTTATTTGGATTTTGACCGCCAAGAATTTGTGTATTCTGTTGAGTTAAATTGAATTCAAAAAATCCATCATAATCATCATCACAGACTTCCATATCGGTGGGCTGATTAGCAACAGGTAATGGATTTATTTGCAAGGTAAATTCATAAATAGTAAAGCAATGTGTTGTTGAAAACTCCACTCTTGCAAATAGCGTATCATTGTTAGTTTGATAGTTATAAATCGTATTTAAAACATTAGTTTCATTTCTAGCATCGTCTTCCGTAGTATAATAACTCACTAACACATTGGCAGTTTGGTCAAGTAAAGTTGAATTTATTGCTGTAAGATCTATGGTATTTGTATCGTTAGCACAAGCTTCATACGTTCCGAAGTCATTAATCGCTGGAGGTAAGTTAACATCAAGGTCAAGGCTAACAGATGTAAAACAGTTAGCCACCTGATTGTATACTTTAATAAATACGGTTTGTGGGTTAGATGTGTTTTGATAGGCAGTCGGAGTCGAAATCACATTTATATCAGCATTTAAATCGGACATAGATTCAAAGTAAGAAATCACATTATCTGGATTAATTGTACTAAAGAGTTCTCCCTCTGAGAGTGTCAGATCAAATATTGCTAATCCGTCAAAATCTTCATCACAAGTCTGCAATGTAGTTGGGGTATTAGGATGGGTGTTAACGATCAAGTTAAACTGTGTTGTACTAAAACAGCTGGTCGTATTATTTTCAATGCGCACAAATATGGTTTCACCATGCAGTCCCGTATAATTTTCTGGTAATGGATTCGCAGCTGTGTTGGCGTTAGCTATATTAGTATAATAGCTAACGGTATAATTTGAATTATTTTGATTTCCAAGCACTTGACTATTTTGTGAAAATAGATTAAAACTTGCCACATTATCATTAGACGCGTCATCACAAGCTTGTAAATCGTTAGGTTGATTTGCAATAGGTAACGGATTAACTACGATATTGAAACTATAGATAGCGAAACAAGAGGTGTTATTGAAAGCAACACGAATAAAAATAGTGTCATTATTGGTTTGGTATGTATAATTGGTACCTAAAGCATTAGTCATGGCTTCGGCATCTACTAAAGAATTATAAAAACTAAAAGTTCGATCAGTTGTATCATCAACAGCTACAGTAAGAATATCATTCAAATCGAAACTACTATTTATATTGTCACAAATCTCGTACGTCTGGAAGTCATTGATTACAGGTGGTAAATTAACGATGAGTTCAAGAGGAACAGCAACAAAACAATTTGAGATTGTATTGGTGATTTTAATAAAAACTGTTTGTGGATTTGTAAGATTAGTATAACTGTTTGGGTTTTGAATAGGATTAGTATCAGACTCTAAATCGGCCATGGTTTCAAAATACGTCACGGTAATATTATCTTGTCGTACATCAAGAACTTCAAATTCTGCTTGTGTCAGATCAAAGGTTACAATACCGTCATAATTATGATCACACATCATAATTGGTTGGGCCAGATTTACTTCAGGTACTTGAATTACATTAAGTTCGAAACTGGCGATAGAATTACAGATAGTACCATTGTCAATTACAGCAAATAATTGTTGCGGATTTGCTGTATTTGCATATTGTAAAGGGACTGGGTTAACTTGATTTTCAGCATTTGACAATGACGTATAGAATGTAATATCTAGTGTATCTGTAATGCCTGCTGAAATTTCTGAAATTTTTACATTCAGATCAAATATTTCACTACCATCGTTAGTAATATCATCGCAAACAAACCAGTTGGTAGGCTCGTTAAAAACGGGATTTGTACCCACTTCAATTGTAAAATCTGTTGTGTCGTAACAATCAGCATCAGTAAGATTTTGAACTCTTACAAATATCGTTTGTGGGTTAGATACGTTTTGATATGCTATATTTTTATCAATAGGGTTGGTGTTATTATCTGCATCAGTTTGATTTAAAAAATATAATACTTCCTTACCTAGTTGGCCATTTAATATTTCGGCATCTTTAGTAGCAAATATAAAATCAGCTACATCATCACTAGCATTTTCACAGATTCTATAATTCGAAATCGCAATAAATACTGGAAGTGTATTGACTATAATTTCAAAACTTTCTGTTGAGTAACAGCCTGTATTTGTATTTTCGATCCTTGCGAAAATCGTTTCCGTATTTGCTGAATAGGACGACGGAGTAGCAATCGGATTAGTAGAATTGTCAGCATCGTTTTGTGTATTATGAAAGGTAATTAGTCGCTCTGTTAAATTAGTTACCAGTTCGGTTATTGTAGTATCTAAATCAACAATAGACACACCATCTTGATCGTCATCACATATTACTATATCTGAGGGTTGAGTCGAAATAGGTGCTGGGAGTACTTCAATATCAAAAGAATTAATGTCAGCACATGAAGTCGCATTTGCTGTGATTCTTGTGAAAATGGTTTGTGGATTACTCAAGTTAGTATATAGAGTAGGTAAGGGGTTATTATTTGTATCAGCATCATTTTCAGTCGCGAAATATGTCACATTATAATCGGCAGTCTGACCAGCCGTAACTAAAACATCAAAGCTGCTTAAATCAATGAGTGTAAACCCATCTTGATCTGTATCGCATACGGTCTGCATATCAATAGGGTCAAATTCTACAACAGGTAAAAGAGTAATAATAAATTCAGAAATTTCTTGACACGACGGACTCGTTATAGTGATATATATAGTTTGCGGGTTTGATGTAGGTATAAATGGTACAGTTGGATCAATTGGATTGATTTGATTATCGCGATCGTCTTCTGTTAGGTAAAAATCAATATCAATATTGTATTCCATTACCTGTTCGACATCGTTTATAAAAGCAGTGGTAATATTCAGTAAATTAAGTTCTACGATACCATCATTACCATAATCACATCTGGTTTGATCTTGAATATTAACAGCCGTTAATAATAAATTAGTATGCACCTCAATTGGAGTTGTTGAAGCACATCCTGTAACGGCATCTTCAACTCTAATAAAAATGGTCTGTTCGTTGATTTGTATGTTGTTATAGTTGGTTTCGTTAGCAATAGCATTTATCCCTATATCGGCATCCGCCTGAGTTTCATGGAAGGTCACGTTGACACCTGTCAAGCCTTCGAGTACATCATCAATAATAGTGGTTAAATCAAAAGTAGCAAACCCATCGTGATCTGAATCACAGGCATCAATATAATGATTGTCTGTATTGATTACAGGGTTGTTTAATACTTCTATGTCTAAACTAGTGGTTGAAGCACATCCTGTGATTGAATTGATAACATTTACAAAGAGTGTTTCTATAGCTTGTGTATTTACATAAGGTAACGGAATAGCATTCACACCGTTGTCAGCATCATTTTGTGTATAGTGATAAGTCACTATAAGGTCTGAATTACCATTTGTAATTTCATCATCTTTTTGAGATAAATCTACTGCGGTAAAACCGTCAGCTGTAGCATCGTCACACACCAATAAAGGTGTTGGAGTTGTAATGTTTGGTAAGGGGTTTACGATTAAATCAAAGCTTTGATATGCTAAACATCCGTTGATGGTATCCTGAATTCTAATAAATATGGTTTGCGGATTTGAAGTGTTCTGGAAAGCACCAGAAACAGCATTACTGCCATTTTGGGCATCTATAGCTGTTAAGTGATATGAAATTGTGTAAGTTGATGCCGGAACAGCCGCTAATACTTCTGTATCTTTAGTTGCAAGATCGAAAATTTCAACTTCATCGGCACTTATATCGTCGCACAACTCATAATTTGAAATAGGATTAGCTGTTTGAGTTGAACTCAAGGTAACCGTTATAATATCTTCAATAAGACATGTAGAACCTGCTAGAGGTATTTCAATGGCGACTCGGTAATCTCCAGATTGAGTCACGTTAAGCGTTGTTTGAGATTCTCCAGGAATAATAGTATTATTTAAATACCAGGTGTACATCGCTGCGGGATTGTTGATGTCACCATTTAGTGTGATGTCTTCTGCACAGGTTTGAATATCTGCTCCTAGGTCTACAGTGGCATCAAAACTATTACCTTCTATAAATACTGCAGAATCATAATTTCTATCCGTTTGATCAGCAATGATTAATTTAATATGGTATTGCACATTGGGTTGTATTGACGCATTAGCCGACATGACCGTGGTACGACCATTATAATTCGTATCGCCTAAATTATAACCTTCAAAAAATTGATCATTTGAAGCGGCACAAAAACCAACAATCTCATCATGTATGGTATTGGTGTTTACGGGAGTAGCGGTTCCAGGAATAACAGCAATATTCACATAAGGGTCGCTCGTTCCTGCTTCTTTAATTAGAAAAGCAAAGCCGTCAGAATACTGACAAGGAAAGTTTCCAAAATATTCTTCAGAAGCTAATATATAATTGAATTGTATTTGGTTCGCAACCGATACAAAGTCAAATTCTATCGATGTCGCGTTTAATGTTCCTGTGATTCCTAATGCAGTTTCTAAATCTATATCGGTAGCCCAATTAGGTTGCCCTTCATTTAATATTGAAGTGTTTTCTGTATTTCCGCCTGAGGTAGCATTACCCGTAGATAACATGATGCCATTTTCAAAAGGAAAGTTAGAAGTCGCGCGCTCAAAATATGCAAAACTGTTAAAACCATTGATTTGACCATTAACTTGTGACTGAATGTTTGAAGTTTCTACACAACCTTGAACAAGGTTGTTAGTAATTAACTCTTGTGCTGAGAATGAATTATCAATACTTATTTGCTGAGCATTAACCTGACAGCATAATAGACATGCAATGATGAAGAGGGATTGTTTTAAAAATGTCATTTGTAAGCGGTTAAGTTTATGGTATCAATAAAGATTAGTTTGGGACTATAAATAGTATTGATATCCTATTGGGTTGAAAAGTAGGGTTAAATAAGTCGAAATGCAAAAAAAGACGACGAAACGCATAAAACTTTAACATTTTAAAACAAATAGCTCCGTTATAAGCTGTTTTAGTAGTTTACAAGCTGTAGTAATGCATTGAAATTTTTAGTAGTTAACGTATACCCAGCCTACCTGAGGTTGATACTCTGGATCATTGGGATAGAGAACATAGAAATAAGTGCCCACAGGAACCAATTCTCCTTTGTTGTTTAGACCTCTATTTATCAAACCGTACCATTTTTTGTCATTATCTCCTTCAAAGATGAGCGTGCCATAACGATTGTATATTTTGAGCTCGTGCTGTTCAAATACATCATAGAGTCCTTGAATATTAAACCAGTCGTTCGTGCCATCGCCATTAGGGGAAAAGCCTTCAGGGACATATGGCGGACAATTATCTACAGATAATTGAAATTGATAAGCATCATAGCATGGCGGATTATCTACTTTAACATAAATAGTAATTGGATTTGTTATGTTTTGGTAGTCTTCCGGATTTATGATGTTGTTTTCGTCTGTTTCTAAATCTGATAAAGCTTCATAAAATATAATATCATCCGAATCAATTTGAGTAGCAGTTTCAAACAATTCAACAAGATTAAACGACGCACTATTGAATCCTTCATTACAACCAATTGCATTTGGTAATTCTTGAATCGCAGGAGCGATTAATAATTCTATTAATTCAGCGTCATTATTATTGTTTTCATTTATTTCAATGACTGTACCTATACCTGTACCGTCATCGTCAACTGCCAAAGTCAGAAGGAAACTATCACTTAAGATATCTGGTATTGAAAGTGTAATCATACCGCTCTCCGAACCATTGATTAAAATAGTGTTTTGAGTTTGACTTTGTCCAACTAGAATGCCATCGGCATAAAATGCAATGGGTGTGTTTTGTGGCAAAGTATCTGTGCTATTCGTATTTGAAACGGTATAATTCCCAACTACAGTGCGATTGCTACAGTTGATGGTAAAGTCATCTAAAGTAATTCGTGCATCAGGAAGTTGGCTATTCAATACGGTTACAATGTTATTGATGATGATGAGATCAGCTCTAAAAACTCCAAATTCATCTAAAGCGCCAGTTGTCATTTTTATAGTAGCATTGGTGTCTCCAATACTTATATTGTCTTGGATGTCGTAAACGTCTAAATCACAGTTGTAATAGGTATTTGAGTTAGTAAAACTATTGGTGCCATTAAAAGCGTTATCACTCAAATTAAGAGGTGGGTTAGATAAGATATTATCATTAATAGACAGGCTTTCCCCAAAATTTAAATTGTTATCCCCTTCCCAAGCCAAGAATCCTATTTTGGCACCTTCATTATCGATGACATTTAAATTATCAATGGTGATGATTTTTTCTTGATTATTTCTATTAATAATTTCTAAGCCTTGATACAGGTTTAATTGATTTAAGGGTAAACTGTCCTCTTCATAAATAATATATACGCTCCAACCTGCGAAATTGGTGCGATTATCGCAGTAACCAGCAGTATTGGTAAGGTCATCAGTAATGTCCAAATCTGAAAACGTATAGTTGATATTTCCTTCGGAAATGATAATATCCGTAATATCTGCAAAGCATGAAAAGTACGTGAGTGTTTCACTAAATACTTCGGTATAATCTACGAGATAGGTATCTGCAGCTTCAATGTTAAACCCGTTAAGTGTTACTGAGGTGTCTCCTGTTCCTGAACCTGCCCAATATAAATAAGCAGCGACAACGGTCGAACTTGGGGAAAGATTCAAATTAGCACTTGAAGATTCTAGCGGGAAACAAAAACTAAAGTCTAGATTATTCTCAAATGGATTAAGTGTATTGCCAAAAGCTGTATAGTCATAACGGCCATTAAATTGTTGAAATAGGGTAATATCTTGCGCAAATGAGGGAATAGTGAAAATAAGGGTTACTGCAATTATGTTTAGTTTAAACAACCTCATTTATTGAGTTTTAGACTTTCAATTTACGTAATTTTTATTAGCGTTTCAATGCAAAATGACTTCTAAAGGTGCGTCCATCTTCTAAGGTCACCACAAACCAATAATCACTTGCGGGCATATTTGTGCCATTAAAAGTGCCATCCCAACCCGCTCCTAAAGGATCTACTTCCACTAGCAATTTTCCGTAGCGATCAAAAATTAGAATTTGGGAGTTTGGTTGAAAATCTGATGAAATTCCTTTTACTTGCCAATATTGATTATAGGTATCTCCATTAGGTGTAAAAAACTTGGGAAAGCCTATCACAGACACTAATTCATCAATGGTACCACAATCGTTTTCTATATCACGCACATAAACCGTGTGAAACCCAAAACTTACATTTTCAAATATATTACTCTCTTGATAAGGACCATTAGGGTCATCTAGGGCATATTCATAAATACCATCGCCAGAGACAAATACTGTAATTGTATTGTTGGAGGTAGCATCTGTAATTTGAATATCAGTAAAGGTTGCAATATCTGAAGGTAATACATTAATAACGCGATCTTTAAAACAGCCATCGGTTGAGGTGACACGAACGGTATAGGTACCAGGCTCATTTACTTCAATTTCGAATTCATCTTCTCCAGTTGACCATTCGTAATAATAATTATTAGGGGTGTCATCAATTAAACCGCCAGTTAATGTAATCGTTTCTGGAAAGAAATTCAGGCAATAATAAAGGTCTTCTTGAGTCACAATATTTGGCAATTCAAAGACCCTTAATTGTATTTCACTAATACCAAAACAGGCATTTGCATTTTCTACACGAGCATAAATGGTTTGTGAGTATGGTGTGGTGTTAGTATAACTCGTTGCTAGAGGATTGTCTTCTATCAATGCGTCTTCATAGGTCTCATAGAATACTATTTCCAAGTCAGTAGGTAAGCCAAAAAGAATGTCATTTAGAGTACTTACTAAATTGAAATTATAAAAACCATCTTCTGTGCCATCATCATCACAAACTTCAAGAATGGTATTGTTTGATGCTGTCGAACTGGCTTCTAATTGCAACTCAGCAATGTTAGTACAACCTGTTGTGGTATTGGTAACCAGTGCATAAATAATTTGCGGATTGAAATAATTCTCAAAGGCATCTGCATTGAGTTCATCTTCATCATTTTCTAGATCTGCAAGGGATACATAAAAATTAATTGTTCTGTTGTTAGCACCACCAGTAATCTCATCAAAAGCTTGATTGAGATCAAACAAGGTAAACCCTTCCGGAATGCCATCTTCGTCACATTGAATAAGTGTCGCGTCAAAGGCTTCAGGCGCATTATTTACGGTAAGTACAAACGAATCGGTTATATAACAATCGGTATTTGTATTATTTTCAACCCGAACGAAAATTTCTTCAGAATTTGCTACGGTATTCGTGTAATTATTTGGGAATGGATTAGTGTTATCATCGGCATCGTCTTGTGTTGGATGATAGCTAACATCGAATACTGTGTCATCTTGAGAGCCTAAAATTTCTGCATTCAAATTTTCTAGATTGAGCGTGGTTATACCATCCATACTGTTCCCGTTGAAATCTGTATCACATACAGTGATGTCTTCTAATGAATTTATGACTGGGTTCACAAATACTGTAATCGTAAACGACGTCATAGCATTGCAATTTGGGTTATCATTATTATCTACTCGTGCATAGATGGTTTGAGGCGTTTCTGTGTTTGTAAAATCACCAATAATATCATTGGTGCCATTATCGGCATCTTCTTGAGAGGTGAAATAACGCACAGAATAGAGTAGTGGGTTTTGTCCATCTAAAACATCCTCATTTTGGGTAGTAAAGTCAAATGTGCTTACTTCTGTGTCACTACAAACGATAATATTTTGAGGCTGTGTAGCCGTTGGGATATCAAAAACACCCACGACAGCTTCTCCTTCAATTGGACATTCTCCATTATTAGGTTCAATAAAAACCTCATAAAACCCAGGTTCATCAACAAAGAGTTCAAAGCTTGTTTCAGCTAATTCTACATCATCCTTGAACCAAGTATAATCAGCTCCAGGAATATTATCTGCTAGTAAGTTATAGGAGTCTCCTGTGCAAAGTTTAAGTTCTGTTGTACTAATACCATTCTGGATAATATCTATTTGAGAATTAAAAAGCGATTGAATAAAAGGTGGTAATCCAATTCTACTAACATTTTGAAAGCCTCCATTAATATCTAAGAGTACACCATTTTCATTATAACCTGCGGCAGCTCCGGTAGCTTCAGGATTATTAATCACACCAAGAAAGTTTCCAGAGGTGTTGAAATTCGCAAAACTAACCTGTGCTCTATAGATCCGTTTATCGAGACCTAATTGCAAAGCGCCAGCACTTAGAGATGTTGAGGTATGTATTAACTCTATAGAAGCAGGAATATTTGCACTTTCTAGATCCCATTGAAATATGCTACTAGCACCATTACCTTGTGTGCCTTGACCAATACTCGCGTAAATTTTTCTATTTTCCGAGGAAAACTCTACACCATAAGGGCTGTCACCATTTTCAGTCCCATAGAGCTCAACTGAATTCGAGACAACTCCCGTGTCATTATCAAAATCTAATAAGTAAACACCTCCAGCTGCATTGCCAGCTGTTACTGTTGAAAAACCGAAATGTGCTACGGCTAATTTCGAGCCATCTGGTGAGGCTTTAATATAGCCAAGTGAATTTCTGCGATAGCCTGAAACAGGAACCTCTGGACCTACCGCAGAAATGACCGGAGTCGTATCTACACCATTGATATCTACTTTAAAGGCATAAAACTTATCAGTAAAATGTGTAATCACCCAAAACGATGAACAATCGTCGGCTTTCACAGCCGTAATTTTTTCTGAACATTTAAAAGCGACTTCATTAGGATCTGCAGGATCATACGTCACTAAAGGTACATTTTTCTCCGTATCCACCACATCACCTAAGCCTCCATTAAGGGTGATGTCAACTAACGAATAATTAAATCCATTATTAAAACCATCATCAGCACCTGGCACTGTTCCACCACTATCATAGTTGCCAGTGAATTGGTTTGGACTCACAGCAGCATTATTATGATGAGGTTCATCAACTGTGAAAACATAGTATTGAGTTGGGTCTTGCGGTTTTGGAACGATAAGTCCAGAAGAGGTACTCGATGGATCACCAAGTAAACCGGTGCCACCAAAATAATCCCCATTTGCCATAATCTGGTGATTTCTATTCCAAACGGTTTGTCCATCAGTGTAGAACAATAAATTACCACTCGTGTCAGAAATAGATGTGCATCCTTCTAATGTGTTTATTTGCCCATCTGTTATTGCAGTTACAGATCCTGTTCCTGCATCAAATTGCAGACCTGCATTTTGTCCGAAATACCAGAAGGATGCTTCTTGTTGTGCATAAGAAAAGGCAATACAAAATAGCGTAATAATAAATAAAACGTGTTTCTTTTTCATGTAATAAGGCAATTAACTTAGAAGTACTAATACTAAAACAAGTTACCTATTAAAATTCCTACTTATTCCCTTTGGAATTATGAGACTAAAACAGGCTGCTTTTTAGTTGAACGACTAAGTCAATAAAGATATTACAAATCTCGCTTTTTTAATAATCTGTACGATAAAAAGATAAATAAGGCTGTCCAACCAAGAACGATAGCAATTTCATACCAATGCACGGCAAAGTCATAGGCGATATCAATATCAGCTTTGTTAGGCATCTTAGACATTACAATGCGTTGAATAGGTTGGTCTATAAGCTTATACATAGATTTTAAAGGAAAGAAATTTTGAATTCTTTCAGCGACCTCTGCGTTGGCTTGCCAGGTGATGATTCCAAAGGTAATCCACTCTAAAATCCAAAGCACGAATAAAAACCCTAAAGCAAATGCCGATCGTTTGACTAACATGCCAAGGAATAAACACAAACTGAAGAACCCAACTAATTTAACGAAGTAGGCGAGAAGGAATTCGGTGCCTCTAATAATTAAATGAAATTCATCAATACTAGAATAATACCACCCTATGCACAAACAAATCAAGAAAATGATAATTGTGGCTACTGCCGAAAAGAAAACGATAGTATAAAATTTGGATAGGATGAACTCTTTTTTGCTCAAACCATCGATAAGGTTTTGTTTAATGGTTTTATTGCTGTATTCATTACCAATCATACTAACTACAACAATGGCAAAAAAGAACTTGAATTGGGCTGCAAAAAATGTTGTAATATGCCAAACTATCGGGAAATTAAAAATCCCATAATGGCCTAATTCTAATACAAAGAATCCAAAAAAGTTGATTCGTAGTGAGGATAGAATAATCACAAAGAACGGTAACACAAAGGATATGAATATAAGAACTTTACTCGCTCTGTTGAGGAGTAGTTTTTGAAGTTCTAGTTGTAATAATCTTAACATGGTGGTTGATTTTTTTAATTCTGAATATACTATTCAGATTTGCTTTGATTGATGATTAGTTGTTATCTGTTAATTGTAAGAATTGCTCTTCAAGGCTTTCTTTACGTTTAACGAGATGAGATAAAACAATGCCTTGGTCAAACATAAGTATGTTAAAGGCCTGGGCGTCCATAGGTTCATTTAGAAACACAGTAATCAATTGGCCTTCTAATTTTATTTTTCCGAAGCTTGAATTTGATTCTAATACCTTTATAAGGTCATCATGTTTATCCGTTTTAAGTTCAAAGAATCCATGACTAGAAATCATTTCATCAACACGGCCAGAATACAGTTTTTCGCCTTTCCGAAGCACGACCACATGAGAGCACACTTTTTCTACTTCATCCAGAAGGTGAGAAGCTAACAAAATGGTTGTTCCAGATTGGGCAATGTCTTTGATAATTTGACGAATTTGATGTATGCCTTGCGGATCTAATCCATTAGTAGGTTCATCTAAGATCAAAATTTCTGGATCATTCAATAAGGCAGATGCTATTGCTAAGCGTTGCTTCATTCCTAAAGAATAGGTTCTGAATTTATGATCTTTACGATCTGTAAGTCCAACGATTTCAAGTTTTTCAGTAATCTTACTTTCATCAACACCTTTAATTCTGCATACCAATTTTAAATTTTGATAGGCGGTCATATAAGGATAAAAGTTAGGACGCTCTATAATCGCACCTACTTTTTTGAGTGCATCATGAGTTGTTGTATTGCCATCAAACCAGTGGAAGTCTCCCGAGGTTGCATTGACAACATTTAAAACAATACCTAAGGTTGTAGATTTCCCACTACCGTTAGGTCCAAGAATGCCGTAAACATTGCCCTTATTAATAGTAAATGATAAATCTTTTACAGCAGTGAGGTGCCCAAATTTCTTGGTAAGATTATTAATGGTTAGAATAGATTCCAATAGTGATTGATTTTTTCTGCGGAAAGGTTCAGCAGTGGTTGATTATTTAAATATGACGAATGGAACGTTGATTTGTTACAAAAATCTATTTGATATGACTTTTAACGTGTCACTAATTAGAAAGTATCATTTGAAGTACTAGGAAGAAAATGATCACATTCACAGCAAAACGCAGCCATTTTATTTTTGATTTCAACACAAGTGTACTTATTGAAATTAGCGCTAAAAACCCAGCTACAATTAATAGTTGAGCAAGTTCAATACCAACATTAAAGCCTAATAAAGGCAAAACAATCGACTCATCATCGAAGATCATCATTTTAATGTAGTTAGAAAACCCTAATCCGTGAATGAGTCCGAAGACCAATAAAATAATATAGGTCGTTGTTAACTGCTGTTTAGAGGGTTTATCTTTAACTAGAAACCAAAAATTATTAACGCAACTTAATAGTATGGTAATAGGAATTAGTAGTTCGACAGTGTTAGCATTAATAGATACTAATTCTAAACCTGATAAAAATAAAGTAACACAATGTCCAACAGTAAAGGCAGTGACCAGACCAACAATTTTTCTCCAATCATTAAAGGTATAAAGAATACAAAAGGAGAGAATGAAATAAAAATGATCTAAACCGTCAGGGTCTAAAATATGATTGACACCTTCTTTTAAATAGAACAAAAAGTCATTCATAAATAAAGAGGATTAATTCCAGTTTTCGTCGAAATCCAAATCGTCATAATCATCCACATCTATATCGTCATCAAATTCATCAAAGTCATCACCAAAATCTTCAGCTTCAAACGCTTTTTCTGGCGCTGTATCGGGTATTTGGCCATGAACAAACATGAGGTTAGGGTAGTCAGTACCATCAGCTTCTTCTACAATTTCGGCAAGCTCCACAAAAAAGGTCCACATGCTCATAAAATCGTAAACATAAATAAGTTTAGTTTGTGCTTCATGAACGATATCATTAAGTTTAGTTTCATTCATCAAGCGCACGGAATTTACACCTTCGCTCACATCGAACATAGAGATTTCCTCACCTTGTTCCCAAGTCTCATTGCTGATATAAAACGAAGCCATTTCTAAACCCTCAAAACCAAAAGACTGCGTGATAGAGTTATGTAAATCTTCAAGCGTATCGGTTTCACGAATTTCGATATCTCTAAAAATATCATCTTCGGTATCGTTGTCTAATATGACTCTAAATCTGTAAATCATGGTGCAAAAATAAGCTATTTTTTAAATTATTTGCTAAATCGATGTAAGGTAAATATCATAGCTGATAGCAGTAAGAAAGCACCAACTTGATGCACAACACCTAACCAAACAGGAACTGCATAAATAATAGTAAGTACACCCAATAAAAATTGCAATGTCACACCTACTAATAGGCTGTTCATGCCAATAATTTGATATCTGGTTAAAAGGAGTCGTCTCATTTTATACCACATTGCAATAATAAATGCAACGACGATATATGCCAAAGTTCTATGAACAAATTGAACACCACTTTTCCCTTCTATGAAGTTTTTATAGAGTGGTTCTTGCTCTATATAAACGGTTTCATGCATAAATTTCCCATCGCTCATCAGAGGCCAATGATTATGTATAAAGCCCGCGTCTAATCCTGCTACGAATGCACCGTAAATGATTTGTATAATGAGTACGACAAGTGCAAGCCGAATAAAGTTTCTCATTTTTTTTGCGATTTCTTTTTTATCAGGAAAGATTAAATCTAAGGCGACCCAAAATGTGTAAGCGAAAGTTAGAAAAGCTGTTGTTAAATGCATTGCCAGTCGATAATGACTCACATCAGGATTATCTACTAAACCACTTTTGACCATATACCAACCAAGGAAACCTTGAAATCCTCCCATAAAAAGGAGAATGATACTTTTTTTAATTGTTGGTTTACTCAGTTGTTTGGTTAGTAAAAAATACACGAACGGCAGTATAAATACAAGTCCGATAAATCTGCCAATCACTCTATGAATCCATTCCCAAAAGTAAATGTCTTTGAAATCCTCAATACTAAAATTCGTATTGAGTTTTTGATATTCAGGATATTGTTTGTAAAGGTCAAAAGCTTCCTGCCATTCAACCTCGTTCATCGGAGGTATAGTTCCTGAAATTAATTTGTAATTAGAAATTGATAAACCTGAATGCGTCAACCTTGTGATACCACCAACTATCACCATTATAAAAATTAATATACAACCTGTAAGTAGCCAGTAAATGACTTTGTTATTATCCTTTTTCATCTTGCAATTTCTTTTCAAAACACAAACTATTATCCATCCCAACGTATTGACCATAATTTGCGATTACACTGTAATTTTTCTTTTTATAAAATGCAACGGCTTCCGTTTGCCGCTGTCCTGTTTCTAAAACACAACACTTATATTGTAACTCTAAAGCCCAATTTTCTAGGGCACTTAAAATTTCAGATGCTATCCCATTTCCGCGATACTTTAATACTGTAAACATGCGTTTTATTTCAACACTTTTATGATTAAATTGTTTAAAAGCACCACAACCAACAGGTTGTTCATTATGATAAGCAATGACCACATGTTTTAGAACATCTATACCGTTAAACTGGTTATAAAACGCATGCTCGTCGCCATCTGTAATTCTTAAATAAGCATCCAATTCTTTTACAAGACTCACAAAAGCTTTGTTGTTAGAATCTGTTCTTATAATTTCAATCATCATTACACATTTGCCTTAAGGCCTAATTTTTCTCCTTCTTTCAGCATTAGTTGGTATGCTGCTTCATATTCATTTGGAATGTCACCTTCTAAAATGGCTTCCTTTATCGCCTCTTTTATTTGACCAATCTCCCGAGACGGTTTCAAATTAAAAGTTTTCATAATTTCTTCGCCAGATACTGGTGGTTGAAAATTTCGTACATGATCACGGGCCTCAACTTCCACAAGCTTTTGACGGACCATTTTAAAATTATTATGGTATTTATTATACTTTTTCGGGTTTTTTGTTGTGATATCGGCTTCGCATAAAAGCATCAAATCCTCAACATAATCACCTGCATCAAATACCAAGCGTCTCACAGCAGAATCTGTAACGATATCTTGAGCTAATACAATGGGACGCGAACTCATGAACACCATTTTTTGAACGAATTTCATTTTCTCATTAAGAGGCATTTTCATACGTTTGAATAAATGATATACCATTTTAGCACCTTCAAATTCATGGGCATGAAAAGTCCATCCTACTTTTTTGCTGAATTTTTTCGTTGGTGCTTTTCCTATATCGTGTAACAAAGCGGCCCAACGTAACCATAAATTATCGGTTGTTTTAGCAATATTATCAACCACTTCTAGCGTATGATAAAAATTATCTTTGTGTGTCTGACCTTCAACTTCGTCAATTCCTTTTAATGCAACTAATTCTGGAAGTATATAGTCTAAAAGACCAGTTTGCTCAAGATGTAAAAATCCAATAGAAGGTATTTTGCTCTCTAAAATCTTGTGAAGTTCAACTACAATTCTTTCTTTAGTGATAATTTTTATGCGATCCTTATTTTCAGAAATAGCCTTTAAGGATTGAGGTTCAATGGTAAAATTGAGTTGTGTAGCAAATCTAATGGCTCTCATCATACGCAAGGGATCATCACTATAAGTGATATTGGGATCTAATGGAGTACGAATAATTTTTACGTCTAAATCATGGCGCCCGTTAAATGGGTCAAGCAAATCTCCGAAATGTGTTTCGGAGAGATTTAAAGCCATCGCATTGATGGTAAAATCTCTTCGGTTTTGATCATCTTGTAGTGTGCCGTTTTCAACAATGGGGTTTCTGCTATTCTCTGTATAAGATTCTTTTCTAGCTCCAACAAATTCAATATCCATATCTTCATAGCGTAACATGGCTGTTCCATAGGTTTTGAAGATCTGAACTTTGGGGTGATTGGGTAACATCTTTGCGACTTGTTTAGCTAAAGCGATACCGCTTCCTATAGCGACAATGTCAATATCTTTGTGTGCACCACGATTTAAAATGAAGTCACGAACAAAACCACCAATGACATAACTGTCTACGTCCAATGCTTTCGCTGCGCTGGAAATAATCTTAAAAATTGGATGCGTAAGGGCTAGTTTGTAATTCATTGCCAAGGTGCTCTCAAAAGTGTTTTTTTTCGTTTTGCAAATTTACGACTTCCTAAACACCTTTAAAAATCTCCCGACCTATTTCTTAAAGAGATTATGACCTAAAATGATCTTTTCTTTGACGTTGTCTAAATTATCAATTGCCGTAGAGTACGCGGTGAATGCTTTTTCGAATTTCAGATTTGGTAATAAGTTCAATAATTCTGCAGGAAATAATTTTGGTAGCACAATGATACGCTCATCTGCTTCAAATAGTTTACTGTAATTAGTTCGTTCTCTTGGATGTGGTTTGAAGTAAATTAAATCTGTTTGCGCTTGGTTAACAAAATCCTTATAATACTGCAGTTTAATAATCTCGTTAGCTACAATGCCATCCTCATTTAAGGTTTGGGTAATAATAATACTTTTTGTTTTTTCTATCGGAAAAAGGCCAGCATCGTTGAGGTTCGTCGATGGTAAAAATGCTTTTGTGAGTTCGTCCAAGGTTTGCATATTTAAATTCGCAAGCGTTGCTTTCCAATTCAGGTGATCTGATTTTACTTTTAACTCATGAGGTAGATCGTCTGGAGTTGTAGCAAATACTTTAGTGATGCGTTTGTCAAAACCATTTACCAGTGGTCTATTCACTAATGTGCTGGTAATCTTTTTTACAGTATCAGGTGCACTGGTGACATAGGTTTTGAGACCGTCTTCTATCATAAATTTATTATGATGCTTGTATTTATAAATAAAATAGTTTTTTGCCGAATCAGGTGAGCAGATATAAATATCATAATCGGTTTCGTGTTTTGTAAGCGCTTTAAGTTCAGTATTTTGAGCATCAATGAGCGAAACTATTTTCTTCCGGTTCAATGTGTAAGTGAGCTTGCCTGCAAGTTTCTTTTGTTGCTGTCGTCCTGCCATAAGGATCACATCATCAAACCATCTTGAGTTTTTAAGATTAGGTATGAGCGTTTCAATCCCAGGTGTAATCTCAACAATCACAAGCATATTGTTTTTAAGATTTCGCTCTTCAATATGCAGTATTGATAAAAGGATGTGGTATACAGACGTAATAACAAAAAGTCCTTTTGATTTCATTAGCGAATACAGATTTAGAATACAAAAATAGTTATATTTTTGTATTCTAAATTTACAATACAAAAGATCATCATTCTTAAAAACTAATGAAGTTACGTACAACGCTTATCATACCAACTTACAATTGGCCAGAGGCCTTAGAATTGGTGTTACTAAGTGTCAAACGACAAACGCAAGTCACAGATGAAGTTATTATTGCTGATGATGGTTCAATAGAAGCTACGAAACGATTAGTTGAGCGTTTTCAAAAAGATTTTCCAACAACTTTACGTTATCTCTGGCATGAAGATGACGGATTTAGAAAAGGTGTCATTGTGAATAAAGCGGTGGCATCAGCTACAGGTGATTATATCATTCAAATTGATGGTGATTGCATTCTGCATAAACGATTTCTTGAAGATCATATTTCTGCAATTGAAAAGAACACCTATTTATATGGTTCTCGTGTGAGTCTCAAAGAATTTAGTGTGTCGCAATTATATAGAAAAAAACAAATCGATTTTTCTGTGTTTTCAAAAGCGTTGACCAAGAGAGGTCGTAGTCTTTACATACCGCTTTTAGCCAAACGCTATAAACGCGAATTGCCAATGTCTAAGAAAGTTCGCGGATGCAATTTATCTTATTGGAAACAGGATTATATTAATGTTAATGGTTATAATGAAGATATATTTGGTTGGGGACGTGAAGATACCGAACTTGTGGTGAGAATGGTGAATAACCAAGTTTTTGGGAAGCGATTAAAGTTCAGAGGTATCGTATTTCATATTTGGCATAATGAGTTTTCGAAAGACCGATTGACTAAAAATCATGACATACAAGCCGAAACCATAAACAATCAAATAGTTTGGTGTAAGAATGGTGTTGATAAATATTTAAGTGAATAGAACCAAAAACATACACAAGACGTTTAAGCGAGATGAAGCTTTTCTAGATGATATCATAACACATTATGAAACCAAAGGTGAAGATTTTGGTAATCAAGATCGCAACTCATTAAAGCTTTTTAAATTAGGAGAAAACACTTTGAATGTTAAATCATTCCGTATTCCTAATGTGATTAATCAAGTAGCTTATCGGTTTTTTAGAAAAAGTAAAGCCCAACGTTCTTATGAATATGCCAAGTGGTTACAAAGCTTGGAGATTGGCACACCTCAGCCAGTGGCTTATTATGAATTTAAAACCGCATTGTTATTCAAAAATAGTTATTACATCAGTAAGCAATTAGAATGTGATTTGACCTATCGAGAACTTACTAAAGATTTGAATTATCCTAATCACGAGGAAATATTAAGAGCATTTACAAGGTTTACCTTTAAACTTCACGAAAAAAAGGTCAACTTTTTAGATCATTCTCCAGGAAATACGCTCATTAAAGCTATTGGAGCAGACTATGAGTTTTACCTAGTTGATCTTAACCGTATGGAATTTAAACCGTTGGATTTTGAAGCTCGAATTAAAAACTTTGCCAAACTCACCACACATGAATCAATAGTGAGAACGATGAGTGATGAATACGCCAAATGTGTCAATCGAAACGCAGATGAGGTTTTTAATTTGATGTGGAAATATACTATGGATTTTCAAGAGCGCTATTGGAGACGACGTCGTATTAAAAACAAACTAAAATTCTGGAAGAAGAAGTAGAATTAATCTTTTGAATTATATAATTCTCGAAGTTTTGCATATTTTAAAAAGGTAATATTGCCCGTTTGATAGCAAATAATAAGTCCGTTAAACCCATCTAAAAACCCTAATCTCAATACGTAAGCCTTAAAAAATGCCCATAATGGATTAAAGATGATTCTCCATATAGGTGCTGTTTTGCCAAGGTCATAATAAGCTTGTGCAGCTATCGTTGAGAAATACTCTGTTTTTTGGTTAAATTCTGAATAGGTTTGATAGGTTTTATGAAGGATGTCACCTTTTAAATGTCCTGTTTTAGACGATTTGTTGTGCAATTCAACATGGTCGTGAGGATTCAATCCTGTCCATTGGCCTTGTCTGCGATCAAAAACACGTAATTTTTTATTGGGATACCAATCAGAATGCTTGATCCATTGTCCACAGAAATTATTATAACGGTTACAGTAATACCCATCAAATGCCCAGGTCGACTTTAAATTAAGTATCGATTTTTGAAGTTCTGGAGATAATGCTTCATCACCATCTAATGACACAATGTAGTCATAAGACGCTTGTTGCAAAGCAAAATTCTTTTGTTCTATATAGCCTAAGAACTGCTGCTCAATGAACTTAACGTCGTACTTCTCGCAAATTGCTTTGGTGGTATCTGTTGAAAACGAATCTACAACTACAATTTCGTCTACTACATTGTTCAAAGACAAAATACAGTCTTCTACATTTCGTTCTTCATTGAATGTGATGATGACGCCAGAGATCTTAATCATGTATGCATTTTATATTTGGTAAAAATAACTATTTTTGAACCAATGAAAAATTGCGATACTTCCGTTATCATAAGTACATATAATAGCCCATTATGGCTGCAAAAGGTACTATGGAGTTTTGACCAGCAAACATTTAAAGACTTTGAGGTCGTTATTGCTGATGATGGTTCGGGAACTGAAACAAAATCTTTGATTGAATCGATGAAAATAAAGGTGCGCTATCCAATACAACACATTTGGCATGAGGATAATGGATTCCAAAAAACCATTATTCTGAATAAAGCGACCGTAGCCAGTAAAGGCCATTATTTGGTATATACTGATGGTGATTGTATTGCGAGAGCAGATTTTCTTCAGGTGCACTATGAGCAACGTCAGAAAGGTTATTTCTTATCTGGAGGCTATTTTAAATTGCCAATGGACATTAGTGAGCTCATTTCCGAAGCCGATATCAAGACACAACGCTGCTTTGAAATAAGTTGGCTTAAATCTCACGGACTTAAATCTTCTTTCAAAAATAATAAGATTACTGCACGCGGTTTTAAGCAGAAATTACTCAATGTATTAACGCCAACAACAGCAACTTGGAACGGTCACAATTCATCAGGATTTAAAGAGGATATATTGGCAGCTAATGGTTATGACGAACGCATGCAATACGGTGGTGAAGATCGAGAATTAGGAGAACGCTTATTCAATGCAGGAATCAAAGCAAAGCAAGTTAGATACAGCGCTATTTGTTTACATTTAGATCATGCAAGAGGGTATGTGAAACCAGAAATGATTGAAAAGAATCAGGCGATTAGAGCGACGACTAAAAGAGAAAATCGCACAACAACCCCTTTTGGGATAAAGCGCCTTTAAAATTGTTTTAAGTACCGTATTAATTTTGGAATGATTAATTCTGGAGGAAAAGTTTTATACAGTGAAAAAACTTCTTTTTTAGCTGTTTTAAGTGATTTTCCCTCATAAAGTTCAGGTTTAAAATCTTTTAAGTGAACGGATCGATGAGTAGTCTCATTTTCAAACATGTTCCATGCTTCTTTTAAGATCCATGGTGAAAATATAGTGAATGTAGGAACATTTAAAGCTTTAGCCATATTTACAGCACCACCCTCATTTCCAATTAAGGCCGTGCAATGATTTGTGATTGCAATAAAATCCCTTAGGTTTTTTCCAAAGACATCAAAAAAGATATGTGCTTTGGTTTCTTTTTTGCAAAAATTAAAAACTGTTTTAGCTTCGGTGAGTTGCTTAGGAATATAATTGAATAAAATTTGACCGTTAGTGCTTTCAACAATTGCATCAATTATTTTTGCCATATGCGGTAGCGGATAAGTTTTGTTCTCGCCACTTCCAAGTACACTAATCATAAATAGAGGTTTAGATAGATTAATATCGGCATTGATCAAAAGCTGTTTCGATTGTTCAATCTCCTCTGGCAAAAGATATATCTTAGGTTGTAGTTTCTCAGGAATAGTATTGCAGATGGGATGTAATAAATTTAAGCGGTTTTCAACGGCCAAACCCGCATTTGTTTTTGGGGTTTTAGCTTCTTTAAAGGTATGCGTATAATAGTGAGAAGTGTACCATTTTTTCTTAGAAATTTTAATCGGAGCACCTGAGAATTTGGTCATGAGGTTACTAGAGAATTTCGAGTAGACATCAATAACGACGTCATACTGTGCTTTTTTTATGCCCTGTAAAAAAGTAAGAAATAGCGGTCGGCTCTCCTCAATTTGAGGTGTTACAAATAGAAACTTATCAATAAAAGGATTGTTTTGAACAACAGGATAGGTCTGAGAATTAATGACATAGTGAAGCTCAGCATCGGGATGTTCGGCTCTAATAGCTTCAAACAAAATGCTAGTCGTGAGCACATCACCAATCATTTTTTGTTGTATGATTAAAATTTTCAAAACCTAAGCGTTATTAATTGTTAACTACTACACGGCGACGTCATACTCACGCAATGCGTCATTAAGTGAGGTCTTTTTATTAGTACTTTCTTTACGTTTACCAATAATTAAAGCGCATGGCACATTATATACTCCCGCAGGGAATGTTTTGGTATAGCTTCCAGGAATTACAACAGAGCGTTCTGGCACCACACCTTTAGTTTCAACAGGTTTATCTCCTGTTACATCAATAATTTTTGTACTCATTGTTAATACCACATTCGCACCTAAAACCGCTTCTTTTTCAACACGAACACCCTCCACAACAATACAGCGAGAGCCAATGAAAGCTCCATCTTCAATAATGACTGGTGCTGCTTGCAAAGGTTCTAAAACACCTCCAATACCAACACCGCCAGAAAGGTGTACGTTTTTTCCAATTTGCGCGCAACTACCTACAGTTGCCCACGTGTCTACCATTGTGCCTTCGTCAACATAAGCCCCAATATTCACATAACTAGGCATTAAAATAGTTCCTGAGGAAATATAAGCACCATGACGAGCTACGGCATTAGGAACCACACGAATACCTTTTTTCTGATAATCGCGTTTTAATGGAATCTTATCGTGGTATTCAAAGATACCTGCTTCAAGAGTTTCCATTTTCTGAATTGGAAAATAGAGTACGACGGCTTTTTTTACCCATTCGTTTACTTGCCAACCGTCTGATGTTGGCTCTGCTACACGAAGTGTTCCTTCATCTAAGAGATCAATAACACGTCTAATGCTATCAATAGTATCTTGATTGCTTAATAAGGAACGATCGTTCCAAGCGTTTTCTATAAACTGTTGTAATTGTTTCATGTCAGATTTTAAAATGCTATTGCCACAAAGATAAATCTATAATTGGTTTGAATAAAGGCATCAGAATAAAAAAATAAATAAATGTGACCTTTTAAAAAGTACAGTGTCTTACTAATATGAATTATTATGATTCAAGCGTTTCCCTAAACTAACGTTTGTGATTTTTAATAATTAATAGCTAATTTTCATGAAAACTCTCCTTCTCCCTTTGGAGAGTTTTCTTTTTAATGACGATGTGACTTTTTAAAATATTACGTGTCGTATAAGTATAACATAAACTGTTTAAGGTAGAGGGTAAATGGTTCTATGGATTCAATTAATAGTTGATTATTTTAGAACTCTTCTTTGACCTTCAAAGAAGAGTTTTTTTCTTTAATTCGATTACCTTTGCAATATGGCGAGAATCTTAGCACTAGATTACGGAACAAAACGAACTGGTATAGCTGTAACTGACGAGTTGCAAATTATAGCTTCTGGTTTAACGACTGTGGAAACTAAGGAATTGCTAGTGTTTTTGAAACACTATATTTCGCAAGAACAGGTTGAATTATTTATTGTAGGAGAGCCCAAACAAATGAACTACGAAGCTTCTGAAAGTGAAACGTCGATTTCAAAATTTTTAGAGCAATTGTCAAAAGCTATTCCCGATATACCGGTGAAACGTGTTGATGAACGATTTACATCGAAGTTAGCATTTCAAACGATGATTGATAGTGGACTTAATAAAAAGCAGCGTCAAGACAAAGCTTTAGTTGATGAAATTAGTGCAACGATTATATTGCAAAGTTATTTGTATAATCAGTCTTAAATCCATCTTAAAAATTCTCAAAAACCAATAAGAATCGTATTTTTGCACCCGAAAATAATAATAAAATGATATTACCAATTGTAGCTTATGGTGATGCGGTGTTAAGAAAAAAGGCTGTGCCTATCACCAAAGATTATCCTAAACTCGATACATTGATCGAAAACATGAAAGAGACAATGTATGGTGCTTATGGTGTTGGTTTAGCCGCACCACAAGTAGGCGTTGCTATTCGCTTGTTTTTAGTAGATACCTCTTCTTTTGCTGAAGACGATGTGTTTTCGGAAGAGGAACAAGAGCAATTAAAAAACTTTAAACGCACTTTCATTAACGCGCAAATCATTGAAGAAGATGGAGACGAATGGGCTTTTAATGAAGGTTGTTTAAGTATTCCAGATGTAAGAGAAGATGTTTTTCGACAACCAAGGGTAACAATAAGCTATCAGGATGAAGATTTTAACGCACATACCGAGGTGTTTGATGGAATTATCGCAAGGGTTGTTCAGCATGAATATGATCATATTGAAGGCGTTTTATTTACCGATAAACTATCCACATTAAAAAAGCGTTTAATCAAAGGGAAATTGGCTAATATTTCAAAAGGAAAAATTAAAGTGGATTATAAAATGCGTTTCCCATTAATGAAAAAGAAACGCTAATTAAACTATTAAATGAGCTTAGATAAAATACTTTCCATCTCAGGAAAACCAGGATTATATCAAATCGTCGCACAAACTCGTAACGGTTTTGTTGCCGAATCATTGATTGATAAGAAAAAAGTAGCAGTTAATATTCACAACAATATTAGCGTTTTGAGTGAAATTGCTGTTTATACCTTAACAGAGGAATTGCCATTAAGAGAAGTCTTTAAAAAAATTAAAGACAAAGAGAATGGTCAACCAACTTCTATAAGTCATAAAGATTCAAAGGATACTTTAGAAGAGTATTTCTTTAGTGTGCTATCAGATTACGATGAAGATCGTGTTTATGCTAGTGATATCAAGAAGATTATACAGTGGTATAATTTGCTTCAACAACATGACATGCTAAGTGCCTTAGATGAAGAGGAAGCAGCAGTTACTGAAGAAGAAGAATAACATCCGTTAATAGATTGTTCATATTATCTAAGGCTTAGAATTTCTATCTGAGCCCTATAGTTGTATTTTTGAGTTTTAAATTCAGAAGAATGTCCGATAAAACTCAGCAACTAGAAGCTTTTGAACGTTTACTCATTATTATGGATGAGTTGCGTGATCAATGTCCGTGGGATAAAAAGCAAACCCTTCAATCCTTACGTCATCTAACTATCGAAGAGGTTTACGAACTTGGAGATGCTATCCTCGATAATGATCTTGAAGAGGTCAAAAATGAATTGGGTGATGTCTTACTTCATATTGTATTTTATTCAAAAATTGGAAGTGAAACAAATGCGTTCAATATTGCCGATGTATGCCACAGTATTTGCGATAAGTTAATCGATCGTCATCCTCATATTTATAGTGATGCAGAAGTAGCAGATGAAGAGGAGGTTAAGCGCAATTGGGAGCAGCTGAAATTAAAAGAGGGCAAGAAGAGTGTTTTAGAGGGCGTTCCAAAAAGTTTACCAGCCATGGTAAAAGCGAATCGCATACAGGATAAAGTGTCTGGAGTTGGTTTTGACTGGGAAGAACCTTATCAAGTTTTTGCTAAAGTTCAAGAGGAATTGGCTGAACTAAAAGATGAAGTTAAAGCAGGAAATCAAGATTTGATTGAAAGTGAATTTGGAGACGTTTTATTTTCTATGATTAACTATGCCCGATTTTTAAAGGTAGATCCAGAAAGCGCACTTGAGCGTACCAATAAAAAATTTATTCGACGATTTCAGTATTTGGAACAAAAATCTAAAGACATGAACAAACCTTTGTCAGAGATGTCCTTAGCAGAGATGGATGTATATTGGGAGGAAGCAAAGAAATTTTAATTTTTTGAGATTGAGACATCCAAAGTATGTTAACTATTCGTATATAAAGCAAATAGAAACTTTTCGAAGTTTCTTAATCTTAAGTAGGTAATCTTAATGTAGTAGTTAAGCGGACGCATTAAGGTTTAAAATTTAGTTTAGTTAGGGGTAAAATCCTGTCTGTTTAAACAGACAGGATTTTATTATTTTACGTCTTTCCAAGATACTTTAAAATGTAGATAAGAATGCTTTTAAATGCATTTTAATTATCCAATTCTGATGAATATCATTGCGTGAAAAAGACTTCAATTCTATATTTGAATTATTAATCAATACCTATATAATTATGAAAGCGATATTTTTAAAATTTTTGGCAATAACATTAGTTTTTACAGCATTTGTAGCTTGTAATGACGATGATGATAATCCGCCTATAGTGGTTATCAATGACATTATGGTGGTTTATAATACCGATACTGGTGTATTTTCAGCATTGGATATTACAGACGGCACATTAACAATTCTCGGATCAATTAGCTATAACGGTGAGCCTCTTGCTGGACTTAGAGGTATCGCTTATAATCCAGCTAATGGTATGATCTATGCTAGCTCTAGAGCTAATGACCCTTATGACGGAAAAATTTTTAGTATTGACCCAGTAACTTTACAAGCGACCGTTATAAATGATAATGCCAATGAAGACTGGTATGCTATTGCAGGATTGCAAATCTCTAATGGTAAACTTTTGGGAACAGTTTATTGGGATGAGTATAATTATGAAACATATTCATCATTGGTCTGGTTAGAATTTGATGGTTCTATCGACGATGTTACTTACCTGACTTTCGAAGGTGATGACTATACATTTAGCGGCGGTATGGCTTTAGAGTTTGGAGATACTAGTGATGAACTTTTAATTACAGATGGTGATGAAATTGCACGACTTAATATCGATGGCACAGTTTCTGAAATTATTGAATTAACACCTATTGGTTTTCCGCCTAGTGATACAGGTCGAGGCGGAGGAGGAAGTGATCTTGATTATATCCGCTGTCTAGAAAAAGATAATAATGGAACATTGTATGGTTTAGATCGAAATGGTGTTTTTGGTAGTATTAACTTAGATACCGAAGTCTTTACTTATATTACTGAATTTGATGCTGGCGGAGATATTGTTACTTTAGTTACAATTCCTGAAAATATATTTGAATAATCATTAAATATGGTGTAAAATTAAAAAGGAGACATTAATTTGTCTCTTTTTTTTGTTCCTATTTCCACTTAATATTACAGCCAATACTAGGTTTTTGTTCTTCGGAAATGGGATCATTTGATAACGTGCAATCTAATGCCGTTCTGATATCTCTTCCTGTTACAGGAATCCCATTACCAGGTCTTGAGTCATCTAATTGTCCGCGGTAGACCAACTCCAAATCCGCATCAAACACATAAAAATCTGGGGTGCAAGCTGCATCATAAGCTTTAGCAACTTTCTGGTCTTCATCATACAAATACGGAAATATAAACCCGTGATCTATTGCATTCTGCTTCATTAAATGAGGGGAATCTTCAGGATAGTTTGCGGCATCATTACTAGAAATAGCGATGCAATTAATGCCTTTAGAGATATAATCTTCTGCAAGACGTGCCAATTCGGCATTCACATGTTTTACAAAAGGGCAGTGGTTACAGATGAACATTAGAAGTGTGCCGTTTTTACCTTTGACATCATCTAATGCTACTAAAGTATCGTCAACCGTATTTCGTAATTTGAAATCTGGAGCTTTGGTGCCTAAGGCTAACATATTTGAGGGCGTAAGTGCCATATTTTTTATACATTTAGATAATGGATAATATAATAACTTTCGAAGACTTTTCAAAGGTCGATTTACGTGTCGGGACAATCATTGAGATTTATGATTTTCCAGAAGCCAAAACCCCAGCATACCAACTTACTATTGATTTCGGTGAATTAGGGGTTAAAAAATCTTCAGCTCAAATCACTAAACGTTATAAAAAAGAAGAGTTACTCAATCGACAGATAGTTGCCGTGTTTAATTTCCCTAAAAAACAAATTGCCAAGTTCATGAGCGAATGTTTGATTTTAGGAGCTGTGGATGGTAAAGATGTAATCCTTTTAAATCCTGAACAAAATGTAAAAAACGGTTCAACTGTAGGGTAATTCATGGAGCAAATAGACAACGTAAAAATAAATTTTGATAGCAATGGCCTATGGGTTTTAAACATAGCATTGGCAATAGTAATGTTTGGTGTAGCCCTTGGGATTTCAATTGACGACTTTAAATCGTTATTAAAAACCCCAAAATTGGTATTGGTTGGGGTTTTAGCGCAATTTGTGTTGTTGCCATTATTGACTTTTTTAGTTATTGTTATAGTTAAACCTCAACCTAGTATTGCTTTAGGAATGATGATTGTTGCTGCTTGTCCAGGTGGAAATATTTCAAATTTCATGACACATCTTGCCAAAGGGAATACAGCCTTATCTGTGAGTCTGACAGCTTTTGGCACCTTTCTAGCAGTAATAGTCACGCCTTTAAATTTTCAGTTGTATGGGATGCTATATGAGCCAACGGCACAAATTTTAAAACATGTAGAATTACAACCTTTAGAACTGGTACAATTAGTTGTACTTATTTTGGGTATTCCTTTGTTTTTTGGAATGCTTTTAAGACATTGGAATAAAAATTTAGCTATCAAAATTTCTAAGTTATTAAAGCCCATTTCAATATTGGTGTTTGTTGCCATCGTTGTCATTGCATTTTCTAAAAATATAGATGTATTTAATGATTATATCCACTATGTTTTAATTATTGGTGTCTGCCATAATGCTCTTGCTATTATGCTTGGTTTCTTTACCGCAAAGGCATTTAGGCTATCATTTATAAATCAAAAAACACTAGCTATTGAAACAGGAATTCAGAATTCCGGATTGGGGCTCCTGCTCATATTTTCATTTTTTAGTGGTTTAGGAGGGATGGCTATTATGGCGGCGTTTTGGGGGATATGGCATATTGTCTCAGGATTGATATTAGCGTTTTATTGGGGATATAAACCATCTAAATTAGTTGAGGTTTGAAGCAGTTATGGTTATATAGTATTAGATCATATTTACGCTTAGGTCTATTTTTTTACTTTAAAAAAGTAGAAGTCATCAATTTAAAAGCAATACCAAAAGATGAGCCTGTTATCTTTTTAGCTAATCATCAAAATGCCTTATTAGACGCCATATTAATTGCGGTAAAAAACGGACGTTTTTCTTACTTTTTGACTAGAGCAAGTGTTTTTAGTGTTCCGTTAATTAGTAAGATGTTACAAAGCTTGCAAATGCTACCGGTCTATAGGGTTAGAGATGGTTTTGGGAACTTGAGTAAAAATACTTCTGTGTTTACGAAGAGTTCTCAATTGCTACATGAAAAAAAGGCTATTGTTATTTTTCCTGAAGGCAATCATAACTTAAAACGTACAGTAAGACCATTAAGTAAAGGGTTTACGCGTATTATTTTTCAAACTCTTGAGGATTATCCAGAAACTAAAATAAACGTAGTTCCTGTAGGACTGAATTTTAAACACGCTACAAAATATAGCGACAGTGCTTTAATCAATTTTGGTGTTCCCTTTCAAGTGGGGTCAGAGTTACTCAACGATAAAAACAAAAGCGTTTTGCAACTCAAAGAAGATGTATTTCTTCAGTTATGTCAGCTCACAACTCATATTGAAAGTGAAAACTATGATATCATAATTACATATCTTGAGAAGCTAAATGTAGATTTTACTCAACCTAAACACGTCAACCAATGTATTTCTAATGGTTTTGAAACTTGTAAAAAAGGTCTTCCTGAACATGATCATCGATTAAAGCGATTATCGAAAGTTTTATTGATTATAAACCTGTTCATTCCTTACATAATCTGGAAAAAAATGATCCAGCCAAAAATTAGTGAGGTAGAATTTATATCCACATTTAGGTTCGTGATTGCCATAACTTTAGTTCCAGTGTTTATAATAGTTGTAATGTCTGTATTAGGTGTTGTTTTTGAACTGAAATATGCATTCATATACCTTTTTAGCGTGATTGTTTTGAATATATTTTCAGTTAAATTATAACTCTTCTCTAAAGAAGATAGCATTCATTAATAACTTATTGGTGCCATACCAAAAGGCTCTAAAATTGGTGTTATCGGTGAATACTACTACATTTCCTCGTCCCATCCCTTTCACTTTAAATGGAACAGTTAGAGATAAGCTATCCAGATTTGGTTTAGAGATATATCCACTGAGTAAAGGTTGTTTAGAATAGCGTATTGGGTTGTTGTAACTCTGTTTATCAGCTTTCATGAACATTGTATTGTTTCTAAAAAGTGCGATTCTATCATTTTTAAAACCAAAGTTAATGGGGTGAGAACGGTCAGTTTCTGCTTCAAAAATAGCGCCGCCAATCACCTGAGCACCTCTAAAATTTCCACGATCTTCAAAGGAAATATCCTGAGCCGTGTTTTCCATCTTTTTGAAGTCAACCTTTATAAATTCATTACTTTTTAACCAATTTATTGCGCTTCTATATCCTATAATAGTGCCTCCATTTTGAACCCATGTTTTTAGTTTTTTTGTGGCATTACCGTTAATAGATCCGCTAGGTAAAATGATTGTATTGTATCTGTCTAAATCTACATTGCTTAATGATTTAGTATCTAACTTAGTCAAACGAATGTCATAACGGGTGTCAAATAAATGCCATATTTCACCGGCATCATAACTGCGAATGCCATCACCAACAATCATAGCTACTTTAGGTTGTTCTAAGGCTCTAAATTGATTACTACCTAAGTCGATACCTTGAGTTAATCCCGTATTGACAGCATCAATGCTTATGTGGCTATCGCTTGCGACGTTTTGCAGAAAACTGTAAAGTTCATCAATAGACTTGTTTTGATTTTGAACCGGTATTAAGATGGTACCGTAATCATAGGTTTTACCATTCATACTAAATTGCTTCATACCTACTTTTGCACGTAATCCGCTACCTAAAATTGTATTTAAGGCTTTTGGAGTATAGTATTCGTGCCATTCCATGAGGTAAGCATATTGGCTTTTCTCAGTCACAGTTCCTGAGGGCATATTTAGATCATCTACTTTTTCTCCCGCATTGGCTGTTGAAACACCCTCCGCATAGTCTAGGCCAAAGGCTAAAGGAAAAGTCCAAGCTGATACATCATAAAACAGACTGTCTTGAAATTTAGTACGTTTTTCAAACATCGCATTGATTAATCGCGTGTTCTTTTGATTCTTCGGAATGATATAAGCATAGCCTTTTTTGAAACGTTTTCCATTGCTCGTGAAATCGTTCTTCAATTCATGAAATTCAATTTGCTGACGTTCTAATATTTCTGCTAAGTGATATGTCTTTGTTGCATCTTTTTCATCACCAAAAACGATAGCCTTCCCGTTTTCTTTTGCGGCTTCAGTCCTTGCATTTTTATAGAAATCATGTTGGTATTGCAATAGGTCTTCTCGCATGTTCTTTGCAGCTTTAAGCGTTGACAAAGCTGCCGTAAATTGATTGCGTATGGTAAATGGAAATGTAAGTAAACCATTGTCACTCTCTTGGATGTGTCCTCGAGAACTGGCTTGCTCGAATAAAATACCTACGCCACCATTAATATCAGGAAAGGTAGATCCTTTTCCGTAGTAGAAGTCATCAAAACTTTCTTCGGTGTAGTAAAGCGATCCTATTTTATCTAGAGCTTGAGCGTGATAGTTTCCAATACTTTTGGTGAGCTCTTGATTTAATTTTGGAGTTAATGGATGTGTTCGCGACGGAATTCCAGGTTGGAAAAAGAAAGTTGCGTTGGTACCCATTTCGTGATGATCGGTAAGAATGTTTGGCAACCATTTATGGAAACTGGCAATTCGTGCTCTTGATTCTGGCAATTGCACAGGAAGCCAATCTCGATTCATATCAAACCAATAGTGATTGGTTCGTCCACCAGGCCATACTTCGCTATATTCTCTGTCATTAGGATCAGGATTTAAATGCATACTTCTATTTGTATTAGCCCAATACGCAAAACGTTGTAAACCATCAGGATTGTAGGAAGGATCAAATAATATAACGGTATTGTCTAATAAGGTTTTTACGTCTTGACTTTCAGAGGCTGCTAAATGATAGGCCACTAATAGCGCAGCATTAGATCCACTAGGCTCATTTCCATGTATAGAAAATCCTTGATATACAACTATTGGCATTGCACTAGTATTGACCGAATTACTCTCCGTAGAAGCGATATGCGCAGTTCTAATGACATCAATATTTTGATGATTTTTAGGAGAAGTAATGGTCAAGAGAAGCAAAGGTCTACCTTCAAAGGTAGCGCCTCTATTTTCTATGTGTATCCTATCTGAAGATGCAGCTATGGTCTGCATGTACTGCACTAATTTGTCATGTGTGATATGCCATTCACCAACCTCATGACCAATTACAGATTGAGGTGTTGGGATAGTTGGGTTGTAGGTACTGTTTTGAGGAAGATAATAGTCAAGTGTAGTTTGTGATTGAGCATTAAGCTGAAAGAAGCTCAGTGCAAGTAGGAGGATAGTTAGTTTCATATAAATTGATTAAAGTATAAAAATAAAAAAACCGTTACGCATTGCGTAACGGTTTACTATTATTTAACAGTTATTTTGATTTAAATATCCTCAAAACTGATGTCTGTAAATTTATCTGCTGAGTCTGAATCATTGTTGCTTTCGCCTCCTTCAGCCACGTCATCATTCACGGTATATTCATCTTTTTTAAAGTCTTTTTGATGACGCTCACTAATCACTTCATCCCCTTTTTCAGCGATGATATAATCAGTCATCTCTTGTAAAATGTTATTGAATTCTGAGAAATCTTCTTTATATAAATAGATCTTGTGTTTTTTGTAGTGAAAAGATCCATCATCGTTTGTAAATTTTTTGCTTTCTGTGACTGTAAGATAATAGTCTCCCGCTTTAGTTGCTCTTACATCAAAAAAATAGGTTCTTCGCCCTGCTCTTAATACTTTTGAATATATCTCCTCTTTTTCCATCATTCCGTGATCGCTCATAGCTAATTCTAATTTTTCAAATTGATTGTGCATCAAAAATCTAAAAAAAAAGATTAGTAAACAAAAATAATTATAATTCTTTTGTACTAAGTTGTTTTATATAAAGCTCTTTGTAGTATCCATCAGTGTTTACTAACGTTTCATGAGTGCCGTGTTGAACGATTTTACCATCTTCAAGGATAATTATCTTATCGGCATCTTTAGCTGAAGACACACGATGACTCACGATAATAGTTGTCTTTCCATCTGAAATTTCTCGCAGGCTTTTAAGAATTTTTTCTTCAGTTTCAGTATCTACAGCCGATAAACAGTCGTCGAATAACATGATTTCTGGAGCCTCAATAATAGCTCTAGCAATAGAAATACGTTGCTTTTGCCCACCTGATAACGTAATGCCACGTTCTCCAAGTTTCGTTTGATAGCCTTTTTTGAATTTAGTGATATTTCGATGTACATCAGCAAGTTTAGCTGCTCTGATAACTTCATCATCAGTGGCGTCTTCTTTACCAAATTTGATGTTATTGGCAATAGTATCAGAGAATAAAAAGGCATCCTGAGGAACATATCCAATACCGTCTCTTAAACTTTTTAGATTAACCTGATCAATGTTTATTCCATCGATTAGAATTTGTCCGTCTTGAACATCATAAAGACGCCCAAGAAGATCTAAAATAGTCGATTTCCCTGATCCTGTTTTTCCTAAGATGGCAAGGGTTTCCCCTTTGTGAAGCGTAAAACTTATACCGTCAAGGGCTTTGATATTGGTGTCTGGATACACATAGGTTACATTCTTGAATTCAATGTTGCCATTGATTTCTGACGGTGTTGTATTTAAATTTTTAATATCGGGTTCTTGTTTTAAAAACTCATTGATTCGTTTTTGAGAGGCTTCTGCCTGCTGAACCAAATTAGTAACCCAACCAACGGTCGCTACAGGCCATGTGAGCATATTTACATATATTAAAAACTCTGCAATGGTTCCAATTTCTTTGATTTCACCATTGATATATTGCATCCCGCCTATATAGGCAACGAGGATATTACTGATACCAATTAAGAGAATCATTGATGGAAAAAACAAAGCCTGTACCTTAGTTAGATCGATTTGTTTCTGTTTGCTTTCTTCGGAAAGTGCATTGAATTCGTCATAGTTGGCATTTTCAATGCCGTAAGATTTAATCACGGAGATACCACTGAATGATTCCTGAGTATACGTCGATAGATGTGACAGGTACTCTTGTACGATACGACTACGCTTATTAATGATTTTACTCAGTTTGTATATGATAATAGACAGTATAGGTAAGGGAAGTACGGTGTATAATGTGAGTTTTGGTGCGACACTTACCATATAAATTAAGGCTACAACAAAAAGTGTTACTGTATTAATCGTGTACATTATAGCTGGTCCAGCATACATACGTACTTTGCCCACATCTTCACTAATTCTATTCATTAAATCTCCAGTTCGATTCGCTTTATAAAAATTAAGTGATAGATTTTGATATTGTTGATAGACTTCATTTTTAAGGTCATATTCGATATAACGTGAGACATTAATAATGGTTTGTCGCATTAAAAACGTAAAAATACCAGTAATGACCGCAGCACCAATTAAATACATAATATTTGTAGCTAATTCTTGTCTAAAAACTTCATTTGAAATTTCACCATCGAAAGCTTTTGAGATCGTAGTGATCGACTTGCCGATAAATCTTGGTGTGAACAGTGCAAATATTTTTGCACCAACAGTAATTAAAATACCAAACAACAATCTGTAACGATACTTATAAAAGTATTTATTAATATGTTTAAGTTCCTTCATTTACAATTTTTGAGGCTTAGATATTAACAATTTGACATTTTAACGCCTGTATTTTTGCTAATACTCCAATATTGCTTTATTTTTGCACGATATTTTACAAATAATATAAAATAGATTCTTAATCTAAGTTCAAATGACATCAGACGTTATAAGTTCTAAAGAACTCACAAAAATTGACCCAGTATTCGGTCAAAAATCCTTTGATAATCACGAGCAAATCGTTTTTTGCAACGACAAAGATACTGGTTTAAAAGCAATAATTGGTATTCATAATACAGTTTTGGGCCCTGCACTTGGCGGTACCAGAATGTGGTCCTATACTAATGAATGGGAAGCCCTTAATGATGTGCTAAGACTTTCCCGCGGTATGACGTTTAAATCAGCAATTACGGGTTTAAATCTTGGTGGAGGAAAAGCGGTTATTATCGGAGACGCTAAAACACAAAAAACACCAGAATTAATGAAAAAATTTGGTGAATTTGTACATTCTTTAAGTGGACGTTATATTACAGCTGAAGATGTGGGAATGACAACCGATGATATGGATACGGTAAGAGAAGTAACACCTTATGTTACAGGTATATCTGAACATAAGGGAGGCGCTGGTAACCCTTCGCCAATTACAGCTTATGGCGTATTTATGGGTATGAAGGCGGCTGCAAAATTTAAATATGGTAGTGAAGTTTTAGAAGATAAATCAATATTCGTTCAGGGTATCGGTCATGTTGGAGAATCGTTAGTAGAGCATTTATTAAATGAAGGCGCTAAGGTCACGATTGCAGATATCAATCAAGAACGTTTGGAAGAAGTTAGAGCGAAGCATGATGTAACGATTTACGGAGGACAAGATATTTATGCTGAGCCTATGGATATATATGCACCTTGTGCCTTAGGAGCGACGATAAATGATGATACCATCAATAAATTACAAGCGGATATTATCGCAGGAGCTGCTAATAATCAGTTGGCAGATGAAATTAAACACGGAAAATTATTACAAGATAAAGGAATAGTTTACGCACCAGATTTCTTAATCAATGCAGGTGGTATTATTAATGTTTACGCCGAACTAGAGAATTACGATAAGCAAGAAATTATGCGTAAAACTGAAAACATCTACAATACAACCTTAGAGATTTTTGAACGTGCTAAACAAAATGGAGTCACAACAAACGTTGCGGCATTGAATATAGCAAAAGAACGCATCGAAACAAGAAAAAGAGAACAGGCAAAATAAATGTAAATCCTGATCAAATATTTCATTAGATTTAAAATAATAGTATTTTTGCAAAGCGAGAGATTAAAAACTTTCGCTTTGTTAATTTCTAGCTCTTTGTAACCATGTTAAACAGACGACATATTCGTATTAAAGTTATGCAAACGCTTTACGCTTCTAAAGGAAGTGAAAGTGATAACATAAAAAACAACGAAAAATTTCTACTTCTAAGTCTGAATAGTATGTATGATCTGTTCTTGGCGCAATTATCTCTTCTCATTGAAGTTCATAAAAAGGCGAAGGACCGCTTAGATAAAAACCAGTTAAAACTTTTAGCGACTCAAGAAGACAAGAATCCAAATGCTAAGTTTATAAATAACGAAGTGTTAGTGTTGTTAAGTACAAATGAAGCCTTACAAGAACTTATTGAAGATCAGAAGGAAAACTTATGGTACTTAGATTTTGAATATGTAGATGTCATTTTCAAGGTCATAATAGAGAGTGATATCTATAAAGATTACATGGCTACAAAGACGTCTACTTTCAAGGAGGACAAGAATTTTATCATTGATATATTTACTGAAATTATTGCGCCAAATGATAAGCTCTATGATTATTTTGAAGATAAACGTATCACATGGTTGGATGATTTACCCGTAGTAAATACAGCTATTTTGAAACTTCTTAAAAAAGTAAAGGCCGCTTCTGATGGTAATATGTTTACCCCAGAATTGTTTAAAGATTTGGAAGACAAAGAATTTGGATTGGATCTGCTAAAAAAAACAATATTGAATCAAGGGGTTTTTAATACTGAAATAGCGTCGAAGACTAAAAATTGGGATGCAGATCGAATTACACAAATTGATACTGTGCTCATGCAAATGGCTATCTGTGAATTCCAGAAATTTCCATCAATACCAGTGAAAGTTACAATTAACGAGTATTTGGAAATTGCAAAAGAGTACTCAACACCTAAAAGTAGTACCTTTATTAATGGCATTTTAGATAAAATACTTAAGGAGTATTCAGAGGAAGGACAATTCAATAAAATAGGTCGCGGATTACTATAGTTTTCTAAGGTTTACAAGTCATAGACTGTTAATCTTTTACTTGAATATGGGCTAAAAATTTTAATTGGATGAAATTATTATTACATTTGGCTTCTCGAATCAAAAATTATTTAAATATTATAACAATGAAAAAAGCAATTTTAGCGTTAAGCGCATTATGTTTAGTAGCTTTCACATCTTGTAAAGAAGATGCTACTAGTAAGATCAATTCTGATAACGTAGCGGCAGCTGCTGAGAGAGATGCAAGTGCTGCAGATTTTCCAGTAATCACTTTTGAAGAAACCGAACACGATTTTGGAACTATCATCAATGGCACGCCAGTTGAAACAAAATTCAAATACACTAACACAGGAAAAACTCCATTAGTTGTTAGTAATATCAAAAGTACTTGTGGTTGTACTGTACCATCAGATTGGAACAGAGACCCTTTAGCTGCAGGTGAGTCTGCTGAGTTTACAGTGAAATTTAACGGAAAAGGATCGAATCAAGTTCAAAAGTCAATTACCTTAACAACAAACACCGAAAAAGGTTCTGAAGTTGTAAAGATTAAAGCTTTTGTTCAACCAGATCCTAATGCACCAGCTAAAAAAGCAGGTACAGCTTCAATAAAATCAGTTCAGTAGAATAGTTTTATGGGAGAAATTGGAAATTTTTTACCGTTTATAGCCATGTTTGCGGTGGTATACTTCTTTATGATTGCGCCACAAATGAAACGTGCAAAGCAAGAAAAAGCATTTGCAGCGAGTTTAAAACGCGGTGATAAAGTGGTTACTAAGAGCGGTATGCATGGCAAGATTGTTGATTTAAATGATAAAGACAACAGCTGTGTTATTGAAACACTTGCAGGAAAAATCAAATTTGAACGCTCAGCGCTTTCAATGGAAATTAGCAAGAAACTCAACGCTCCTGCCAAAACAAAATAGTACTAACAATACAATATAAAAACTCCGAAATTTTTGATTTCGGAGTTTTTTTTTGGGTTTACTTAACCGTTTTTATACTTGTCATTTAGTCCAATACCGTTGATAATCATTGGCGTTATTTTTTTTAATCGCGATTGTTTAGTCGCGTCGCGTTTGGCTTCACTAATATAGGCGCAGTATTCACGTTGTTTCCCAGGTGTTAAGGCTTTAAAACCTGTGTTTAGTTTTGTATTGGATTTTAAAACACCTTTTAATTCACTTGGGATGAGTAGGTCTTTGATTTTGCGAGTAGGCTTTATTTCTCGACCTAACCGTTGGTTTTCTATGGCCTCTTTCACATAAGCTAAAACGGCAGGCTCATTGATGTCTGCTTTTTTCTCAAAGCGCATTTGACGTAGCGCTTTTGTCTTATCTTCTTGAGCATTAATTAAGAGATTATGCTCATCTTTTAGAAATACTCCTTGATGAAACCACAAGCAGAAATGATGTTTAAAAGCACCAATACCTAGGACATTTTTGCCTTTAAGACAGTAGGTTGGCATACTCCACTTTATTGATTCCTCTAACCCTGTAGAATTGATGATCTTTCGTAAGAGTGAAAGTTCATCTGCATAATGTGCATTAATCTCAATATATTCCTCTACAGAATAAACTTTTTGCATTTGTATTAGTTTATTTTTTAGCTTTTACTGCGGTCAACTCAGCAATTTTACAAATCACTTCAGTAGCTTTAATCATACTTTCTACTGGGACATATTCATAGCGTCCATGGAAATTATGTCCGCCAGCAAAAATATTTGGACATGGCAAGCCCATATAACTCAGCTGAGAACCATCAGTGCCACCTCTAATTGGCTTTATCAGTGGTTCAATACCTAGTTGTTTCATGGCTTCTTCGGCAATATCTACAATATGCATTACAGGTACGACCTTTTCCTTCATATTAAAGTACTGGTCCTTAATCTCGATACTCACGACTTCACGTTCATATTGCGCATTGATTTCATTGGTGAGTTTTTGCATTACTTCTTTACGCGCCTCAAAATGTCCCATATCATGATCTCTAATGATATATTGTAAGACAGTTTCTTCCACTTTACCATTCATATTATGGAGGTGGAAAAAACCTTGATAACCTTCTGTGTGCTCAGGAGTTTCCATACGTGGTAAGGAATTGATGAATTCTGTAGCGATATAGATGGAGTTAACCATTTTTCCTTTGGCATATCCAGGATGTACAATTTTTCCTTTTATGGTCACTTTAGCGCTTGCTGCATTAAAATTTTCATATTCCAATTCACCAATCTGACTACCGTCCATAGTATATGCCCAATCAGCACCAAATTTTTTAACATCAAATTTGTGTGCACCTCGTCCGATCTCTTCGTCCGGTGTAAACCCAATTCTAATCGTACCATGTTTAATCTCTGGGTGTTGTAGCAAATATTCCATTGCCGAGATTATTTCGGTGATACCTGCTTTGTCATCTGCTCCTAAAAGTGTTGTACCGTCGGTTGTTATTAAAGTTTGTCCTTTATATAGTAAAAGGTCTTCAAAATAATCTGGCGACAAAACAATTTGTTCTTTTGTATTTAGTATAATATCCTTTCCGTCGTATGTGTCTATTATTTGTGGCTTGACATTGGCTCCGGTAAAATCAGGAGTCGTATCAAAATGAGAAATAAAACCAATGGTTGGTACCTTATAATCAACATTAGAAGGTAAGGTGGCCATGATATAGGCATTCTCATCAATGCTTATATCTGATAAACCAATAGCCTTTAGCTCATCGACTAAAGCGTTAGCAAGATCCCATTGTTTCGCTGTACTCGGAGTGGTATCACTTTCTGGATCAGATTCGGTATCTACGGTAACATAACTAATAAAACGTTTGATAATATCTTCTTTGGTAATCATATACTTATACTGTTATAGTTGCATTTAGAGTTTGAGTGAGGGAAAATAAAATCCTTTAAGGATTTATGGGATGAAAGTTAGCGATTTTAATCAAATCTATAGTATTTTTGCAACAGAAAAGATTTCCTATGTACAAGCTTTTATTACGACCCTTACTATTTCAATTTGATCCAGAAAGCGTACACCATTTCACCTTTTCTTTAATTCGAAATGTGTCCAAGATTCCTGGGATGAAGGCCTTATTTAGAAGTTTATACCTGGTTAAGGATAAAAGTTTAGAACGAGAATTATTCGGTATAACCTTTAAAAATCCAGTAGGTCTTGCTGCTGGTTTTGATAAGAATGCTGTCCTGTATAATGAACTGGCTAATTTTGGTTTTGGGTTTATTGAAATTGGTACAGTTACGCCAAGAGGTCAAGTTGGTAATCCGAAAAAACGTTTATTCCGACTGAAAGATGACTATGGGATAATTAACCGAATGGGATTTAATAATGACGGTTTAGAGGCTGCGATTGAAGAGCTGAAAAAAAATAAAGGACAATTAATCATTGGCGGAAATATTGGAAAAAACACTGATACAAAACCTGAAAATTACACCATAGACTATCTGGATTGTTTTAAAGGTTTGCATCCGTACGTTGATTATTTTGTACTAAACGTGAGTTGTCCAAATGTTGATAGTCATGCTAAATTGAACGATAAAGATTATCTTATAGAGCTCATTTCTGAAGTGCAAAAAGCAAATCATACCTTCGAAGTACAAAAACCTATTTTGCTGAAAATTGCACCAGACCTTAACACACATCAATTGGATGAAATTATAGAGCTTATTTCAGAAACAAAATTAGACGGAGTTATCGCGAGTAATACATCTAAAGACCGAAACGGTTTAAAAGCATCCAATGATAGGCTTAAAGAGATTGGAAATGGAGGGTTAAGTGGTCAGCCTATAAAAGACAAATCAACTCAAGTCATAAAGTATTTGGCAGACAAAAGCAATAAGGCCTTTCCAATTATTGGAGTAGGTGGTATTCATTCCGCTACTGATGCCATAGAAAAAATGGAAGCAGGTGCAGATTTGGTTCAAATCTATACAGGTTTTATTTATGAGGGTCCGAAATTAATTAAAGACATCAACAAAGCACTCATAAAAAAGGCGAATTGAAATTAATCAATTCGCTTTTTTTTATAAACGTATACCTATTTATCTCTATTAATTTTTAATAAATGGAATCGTATTAGAGCTCGTTCCTTTTGAGATTTTGATATAATAAACACCATCGCTAAAGCGTTCTGCTGAAATAAGCAAATCTTCAGCGCTAGTAATTGTCTTCTCTGCAATAACTTGGCCTAGAACATTGTAAATCGTAAAGGAATCTGGAAGATTACTTTGGTTTGATAACTTAATATTCAATGTGTTTTTTGTTGGATTTGGATAAACCGAAATAGGGTTGTTAGTAAAATAATCATCAACACCTAATACGTCATTAGCCATGTAAATAACTTCTCCTAATCCATAATTACCTCCAGTAGCAATTTCAGCGCCTTCAAATGTTGTTAATGTATATGATCCTAATCCTTCAGCGCAGCAGATGCCATCGCCAAAACTATCTAAAATCTCAAAGGTATAGCATTCGTTTGTTGAGACTGTGAAATTTTCAGTAATCGTTTGAAAATCATCTACACCTTCTACATATTGCGGACTTGTATATACTGCATTTCCACTACCATCAGTCAATACCCAAGATGTTTCACTCGGATAGTCATCCATAACTAAAGTCAATACAATTTCATTAGTTGAGATATCTTCAACACCAACTTCTATATACTCTGAATAAACTTTTGTTAATGAGTTTGAGCCATCAGAAATGGTCAATGCCACATCATATACTCCCGAACCTGTATAGGTGTGAGTGGGGTTTTGTGTTGTGTAATCGATAACATCATCACCATCAACATCCCATTCCCATGAGGTAGCACCAACACTATTGTCTGTAAAACTTACATCTAGGGTGTTGCTACAATCTCTTGTAAAGGCAGATGCAATATCTACATTAAAAGTTGGGCAAGCCATTACAGCTCTTGATGCTTGATAAACTCCGTAAATTCTAGCATATTGTCCAGCTGAAAATTCTGTTCGACATTGTTTTCTTGAATACGACATGATGTTAAACGGATTAGGAACAAATAAATCACCATTAGCATCAAAGACAGTACCTACATATATACAAGAGGAAGAAACATTACTTCCACTTAACTGAGGATCTGCTGGTGTGTCACAGACAAAGTCACCAGCTGAATCGCAATTAGACCCATCTACTAATTCATTCGTTAATGAAGAGTTGCTATTGCCATGTGTGTGCGATAAACCAAAGAAATGTCCTACTTCATGCGACAAGGTACTACCGTTTATGGCACAAGAATTATTCATTAAGATAACTTCTGGTCCACCAGGAAAATAAGCATAACCGCAAACGGCATTTCCACTAGAACTCGTTACAGCATCGGTGAAATAAATATTAATTACATTATTCACATTGTGAGTGCCAGTAAGAGCAGCTTGCTCATCAATAGTGTAGTCATAGTATTCAGAACTATCAATATAATTAATTCCCTCACACAAAAAGAATTCAAGGTAGGCATTGGCATAATAACTATTCATAATAGATAGAGCCTGGTTCAGTTCACTTTCCGTTAGGCCACCTGTACCGCTATCCGTTCTAATAATGTGTGCTTTAATTGGGACAGAGCTAATAGCACTTGATGTATTTCTTTGAGATTGTAATTGGTAAAATTCTTGCTCGTATTCCTGAATTTGAGGTAAAAGCTCTTGCAAATAGCGCTCTGATTCCGGCGTTGCTATGGTCCCACATTCTGCTTCTTGTTGTGCAGAAAGTGTTAAAATCCCGCAGCTAAATGCTAAAAATAGGCATAGTTGTTTAATTCGTGTAATTTGTTTCATAACAAAATAGGTGTTTTTTAGGATGGTAAACATATTAAAAATCCGATAAAATACCTAATAATATAGATGAAACACCTTTCGTTTGTCAGTTTATAGCTGCTTTTTTTGTGGCTGTCGAGACGTCTTGAAGTTCTAACCAGATTAGCTAAACCACATTTTGAACCGAGCTTAAAATTAATTGTCGTTGATTAGAGGATGTTTTGTATTTTAATTACTTACACGCATCAAAATCTTTTTTTAATATTATTTTTACGAAAAATTGAACATACTGAATTACGAACTACTCATATCATTTGTTATTGCGACTTCAGTATTAGCAATTTCGCCTGGTCCTGATAATATCTATGTGCTCATGCAGAGCATTGTCAATGGAAAGAAGTATGGTCTTGCAACGGTAGCTGGATTAATTTCTGGATGTTTAATTCATACGACTTTAGTGGCTTTCGGTGTGTCGGCAATTATTAAGGAAAATGATACCGTTTTTTTTGTGATTAAATTATTTGGAGCGCTCTATTTGTTGTTTTTAGCTTACAAAGTCTATCGCTCTAATGCTGCATTAGATTTGGATTCAGACCAAATCCCGAAGAAAAGCGTTGCACAGCTTTTTAAGCAAGGCTTTATTATGAATGTTCTTAATCCTAAAGTATCAATTTTCTTTTTGGCATTTTTTCCATCCTTTTTGTTCAGTCCCACACTTGATACTGTTTTTCAGTTTTACATTTTAGGTCTGCTTTTTATGTTTGTTTCTGCGTTAATATTTTCTGCAATTGCAATCTTAGCTGGACATATTTCAGATTACACAAAACAGCATAGTCATATTGGATATTATTTTAAATGGATACAGATTGTTGTGTTCGTAGGAATTGCCATTTTTATTTTCACTGCTGAAAAATAGCCTTAAATAAATCATCTTAATCACTATCTTTGACGCAATGAATAAAGCACTCAAAATAATTGAATGTCCGCGTGATGCTATGCAAGGCATCAAAGAATTTATTCCTACCGATAGGAAAGTGCAATACATTCAATCCTTACTAAGGGTTGGATTTGACACGATTGATTTTGGGAGCTTTGTATCGCCTAAAGCGATTCCTCAAATGATTGATACGTCTGAAGTCTTGGCACAATTGGATTTGAGTTCTACCAAAAGTAAGTTGCTTGCAATTATAGCTAATACAAGAGGAGCGAATGATGCATGCCAACACGCTGAAATTAGTTACTTAGGGTATCCGTTTTCCATCTCCGAAAATTTTCAAATGCGTAATACGCATAAAACGATTGCGCAATCCGTAGTGACACTTTCTGAAATTTTAGAACTCGCCAATAAACATAGCAAAGAGGTGGTGGTTTATATTTCCATGGGGTTTGGAAACCCTTATGGGGATCCTTGGAATGTGGCTATTGTAGGAGAGTGGACGGAGCGATTGAGTAACATGGGTGTAAAAATTTTATCTCTAAGCGATACTATAGGTAGTTCAAATCCCGAAAGTATTGATTATTTATTCTCTAACTTAATTCCGAAGTATCCAGAAATTGAATTTGGCGCTCATTTACATACTACACCTACAACGTGGTTTGAAAAAGTAGATGCCGCGTATAAAGCTGGATGTATGCGTTTTGATGGTGCTATTCAAGGATTTGGCGGCTGTCCGATGGCCAAAGACGAACTCACGGGTAATATGCCTACTGAGAAGCTATTATCCTATTTCACATCAAAAAAGAATAATAATCTTAATGCTATGAGTTTTGAGAGTGCCTATAATGAAGCGACAAAAATCTTTACGACTTATCATTAAAAAAAAGAGCCATTATTGTTATAATGACTCTTTACTGCACATAAAATATACTTCTAAAATCGCAATTCTAAACCAGCATAGGCACCAAACGGATGTCCGGGACGTAATCCAGCTGGAACCCTTGAAACCGCATAAGTTTCATCTAAGAGATTGATGATATTCCCGGTGAGACTTAAATACTTTGTGAGGTGATATTTACCTGAGAAATCAAATATGAAGTTGGAGGTTACGCCATTGCTATCTGTTATTGCTTCAGTGCCCGCCGTTGTTCTGAAAGCACCATTATAACGACCATTGAGATGTATTTCAAATGATGCGTGTTCGAGTGAAATGGTAGTATTGAACTGATGTTTTGCAATATATGGCAGTTCATCACCTTTAGTTACTTCTCCCCAAAGATCATCTGAGCTGCCAAAACTATTTAGGAATTCGGTATCTGTAAAAGTATAGCCAAAAGTAATCGGTAATGCGAATTTTGAGTTTTTAGCTAAGAGATCATAATTTAATAGTAATTCTAAACCGCGAACACTAACTTCGCCTGCATTAAATTGTTCTAGGGAGCCAGTACCACCCGTTGCTGCAAGATCACTACCTAAGAGGTTGCTATAATCGTTATAAAAAGCAACGACTTCTCCGCTAATTTCTTTCATACTAAAGCGGGTCCCTAATTCGTAGTTGACACTTTCTTCTGGTTTTTGACCTAATTGATTACTAGGAGGAGAAAAGCCCTTATGTATACCACCATAAACAGATAAATCATTATCAAATTTATAGTTAAATCCAATACCTGGTATAAATACATCAACTTGGTTTTCTCTTGTAGTTAAATTGCTACCCGTTCTGTTAGGATCATTGGTACCAAAGTTTTCACGATTTAAAACAATGTTCTCATATCTCAAACCAGGAGTTAAAGTCAGGTTCTTATATTTCAGTTTGTAAAGCACATAAGCTGCAAAAGCATTGGCACTACTAATCCTGTTCGCATCACTTCCAAGTGGTGCGTCTGTGGTTAAAATCATATCACCATCTGTCATGCTGTATCCATCTTCCCATTGGATACGATCTTCTTCGTCATAGTGATAGCGAAGTCCTACTTCGAGATCATGAAATACCTGCTCTCCAGACCAATGGTAATCAAGTTTTGTCTGAACCCCTTTTGATACGTAAACCCTATTATTGGCTTTAACTAAAAGAGCATCAGCATCAGAATTAGCGCTTCCGTTGACAATAGCCATGTAATCGGAAAATGTTTCAGGATCTCCAACAATAGAGGCAATACTTGCTTTTGTACCGTTAAATACTACATCATCTAGCTTATACCAATTTCTGGAAAACCCATTATAGTAACCAGTGGTCGTAATTCTGAGTGTCTTGCTTATATCTAATTGATGTGAGAGCATAAACTGAATATGATCGTTGGTCATGGTGTCCTCTTGTGAACTGGCATAACGATCAAAGGGGTTTGAATTGAAATCGGCTTGCGTTAAACCTAGATAAGTTTCGTTTGAGATTTCATCCGAATATTGAAATTTTACATCTAATGCCTGCTGTACTTTCGCATTAGCATTCGTATTGACACGGAATTTTGCTACCAGATCATTTTTATCAAAACCGGTATTACCGCCATCAGGTAAATTTTTGAATCCATCCGAATTAAAATTTAGATATTCAATACTATAGCCAATATTAGCTTTGCTATCGCCAATTTTTGCATGAAACTGATTAGAATTAAAACTACCAGTACTAGCTTTTACCCGTCCTGTAAAAGAATTTGGGATTTGGCTAGACACTAAATTGATTGCACCACCTGTTGTAAACGGACCATACTGTACTTGACTACTACCTTTTAGAATTTCAACGGCTTCCATTCTTGCTACCGATGGGAAATAATAGGCTGCGGGAGCACTATATGGTGCAGGAGCAATAAGCACCCCATCTTCCATGATGGATATTTTAGCGCTTCTTTCAGGAGAGGTACCTCTTAAACTAATGTTAGGTCTTAATCCAAAGCCATCTTCTTCGTAAATATTTACACCAGGTACGGTTCTTAAAGCTCTATTAATATCAGTATAATTAAATTTTGCTAGCTCTTTTGGAGAGATGTAATATGATGAACCTGTTCTGTTTTTAGCTTGGTATTTATTACCGAAAATCACATTGGTTTTTAATAGGACTTCATCAAGCTTTTGAATGGAATCTTTAGCTTGGGTATTCGGTGAATTTTGTGCAAATGACACACCAATAGAAAGTAAGAATAATAATACGATTTTATATTTCATTTTATTTAGACTCATTTAAAATAGTTGATTTTTCGGGTGCAAATTTAAGCATGAAATATACTTTATCAAAGTTTATTTAGAATAAATAAGAATAAAATTTATAAAGATTTGAAAGTCAGTAGTATTGATTCTATATTATTTTTAGCCGTCTCTGTTTTGATTTATTAAGAACACTTCATATCTTGAATATTATGCTTATTTTAGTACAAGAAAACCACAAAATAAAAGTCATGAATACAACCATAGAACAGTTATTAAATAATCAAATAAAATACGAAGCCCAGGCATCTTTGCAATATTTGGCAATGGCTTCTTGGGCAGATGCTGAGGGTTATAACGGTGTTGCTGACTTTTTTTACAGTCAATCTGATGAAGAACGAGTTCACATGGCTAAACTTATCAAATTTGTTAATGAACGTGGAGGGAATGTCATCATTCCAGCATTAGATAAACCAAAGCCAACTTACAAAGGACTTAATGAGCTTTTCGAAAAGTTTTTGACTAGTGAAATGTTTGTAACTGAGCAAATCAATCATGTGATATATGAGTGTTTGCAAAATAAGGATTACAACGTACATAATTTTATGCAGTGGTACGTCACTGAGCAACTAGAAGAGGAAGCTATGGCTAGGACGTTACTTGATAAACTCAATATTATAGGTAATGATAAATCTGGTCATTACTTGTTTGATCGCGATATAAATACCATTGCAGCGGCTCATGAAAATGAGTAATAGAACTGTTAATAAATAGTTGTAAAAAGACTTCAGCAGCGACAGTTTTTTTATGTAATTTTGTATTTATTTAGAATAAATTAAAATAATGCAAAAGGATCATATCAAAACAGCAACGCCTATTATAATTACCTCCTGTATCCTGTATTCTGAGATGAATAAAAAGAAGACTTGTTGTAAGAAGTATAAAAAGAATGGTAAGACCAATTGTCGGCGCTGCCCTTTTGTTTAAGAATCACGACCATTCTGTCGCCGCTAACCCTTAATAAGCACATCTAAGATTTGTTCTAATCTTATTAGTATTCGTTATTTAATTGTATCTTTGCACGCAATTATAACTGTAATTGCATCATGATAGCACACGAAAACAAAATTGTTGGAGAAGGTCTCACCTATGACGACGTACTCTTAGTTCCAGCATTTTCCGAAGTACTTCCTAGAGAAGTAAATATTCAAACCAAATTCACACGTAACATAACGATCAATATTCCTGTGGTATCTGCAGCTATGGATACAGTTACCGAGAGTAAAATGGCTATTGCTATGGCTCAAGAAGGTGGTATTGGTGTACTTCATAAAAACATGACCATTGAACAACAGGCTGATAAAGTCAGACGTGTGAAACGTGCCGAAAGTGGAATGATTATAGATCCAGTCACCTTGCCTTTAACCGCAACTGTGGGTGATGCCAATCAGAATATGGCTGAGCATAAAATTGGTGGGATTCCAATTGTTGATGACAATGGTAAATTAGTTGGTATCGTTACTAATCGCGATTTACGTTTTGAACGCGATAATGATCGACCAATAGTAGAAGTTATGACCTCTGATAATTTGATTACTTCGGCTAAAGGCACATCGTTAAAAGATGCTGAGAAAATATTACAACAAAATAAAATCGAAAAACTTCTTATTGTTGATGACCAATATAAGTTAGTTGGACTTATTACATTTAGAGATATTACTAAAGTTACCCAAAAACCAAATGCTAATAAAGATTCCTATGGAAGGTTGCGCGTTGCTGCTGCTATAGGTGTTACTGGTGATGCGGTTGATAGAGCTTCTGCACTAGTTAAAGCCGGTGTTGATGCCGTAATTATTGATACAGCCCACGGACATACAAAAGGTGTGGTTATGGTATTAAAAGCAATCAAAAAGAAATTTCCAAACTTAGAAGTGATTGTTGGTAATATTGCTACTGCAGAAGCAGCCAAATATCTTGTCGAAGCCGGAGCTGATGCAGTGAAGGTTGGTATAGGTCCGGGTTCAATTTGCACAACTAGAGTAGTCGCGGGTGTCGGATTTCCGCAGTTTTCAGCGGTATTAGAAGTAGCTGCAGCGATAAAGGGTACTGGTGTTCCCGTAATTGCCGATGGTGGGATACGTTACACAGGAGATATCCCTAAAGCCATTGCAGCTGGTGCGGATTGCGTAATGTTAGGATCTTTATTGGCTGGAACAAAGGAGAGTCCGGGAGAAACAATTATTTACGAAGGTCGTAAGTTCAAGTCTTATCGTGGCATGGGTTCAGTTGAAGCTATGAAGCAAGGAAGTAAAGATCGTTATTTTCAGGATGTCGAAGATGATATTAAGAAATTAGTGCCTGAGGGCATTGTTGGTCGTGTTCCCTACAAAGGTGAATTAGAGGAAAGTATTCATCAGTTTGTTGGTGGTCTGCGAGCTGGAATGGGCTATTGCGGTGCAAAAGATATTGATACTTTAAAAAAGACTGGTCGTTTTGTGAAAATCACGGCGTCAGGAATTAATGAAAGTCACCCACATGATGTAACCATTACTAAGGAGGCGCCTAATTATTCGAGATAGAATAGTATACAAATTAAAAAAGCACAACAAAGCATTGTGCTTTTTTGTGTCTTTTATTTTGCTTTTTTAAATTTTAATCATGCTTTTGATACCAATTCACTATCCAAGTATAATTCACTGCCTTTTTCGAGGACTATCGTGTTTTTCTGTGATGGATTCAATGTGATTTCTGCTATTAGTTTTCCTTTATTTTGCACTCGAATTACAAAACTACTTTCACAATTATTTTTGACTATAGCTATGCTTTTGTCATTTTAATATGGATTATTAGCTGCATCTTGACCCGGTCCTTTTTCGGTAATAGACATACTTTGTGATGGACTTAATTCAAAAATAGAATCACTAGAAACACATGCCGATAAGACAGCTGAGGTTAAAATAATAAAAGCAAATTTTCTCATTTTTTATTTTTAGAAAGTTTCAACGCTAATTCCCCACCTATCCAAGCCATTGGAATGTAGGCTAAAAAGAGATCAACGACTGTAAACCATGTTGGTCCAGCGAGTATGTAATTAATCATAATGCCACCAAGTAAGAAGAGAAAACCTATTGCCATTGCAAAGGCCATTTTACGATAATTGGCAATTCTGGCAGCAATAAATGCTCCTATAAAAGTGCCTAATGCATGTGCTAAAAAAGGAAAGATAAAATACTCAAAACTTAAAGTAGGCATAACTTCGGCCATGACTTCCATATTGTTTGGATCTACACCGTCAATAGGCATGAGCAAATGGCCTAGTTTTATTAATCCCATATTTATTACACTTCCAGTGAGCCAACCAATTACGATGGCTAAAATATTTTTTAAAATTGGATTCATAATTATTGATTTAGTTAGTTGTTATTTTGATTTTCTACTTACCACAGTATCTTTTTTAGTAGTAATCAATAAAGTCGGTTTTATTATTAATGTTGCTTATAACCTCACTTGTACATATTCCCTTTCCTTGAGATTATTGGTTAGGCAATGATTGCTTTTCACTATGACCTATTCTAGTAGATTACATTTAGTTTTTTTCAATTCCTTAAGAATTTCATTCTTAGTCATTACTAACGAAGGTTTGAGATACATCTAAGTTAAGAAAAACAATTAAAGTGATGTCAAGAAAATAATTTACTGAGTTTCTAATTGCTGTTTTGAGTAGTTTTTTATGACTATTTAATTGTATGAGTTGTAGGTTTAAATAGACGTGTTGAATAAAGGGTAGTTACTCTTCAAATAACTGTCCACGATGCGGTTTCAAAGCATCTCTTATGGGTCTCATTTCATCCTCTGTAACAACCATATAAGCGATGCTATGCATCTCGTTAAGTTGTTCAAAGCCAGTAATATTTAAATTGGTTTTTTCAAGAGAAACATAACCCTTAAGATGCTTTTCGTGGTGTTCAGCTATTTTGAAAGCGTCAGGACCTCTAAAGTCCCAGATTAATTTTAATTTACGCATTTGTTACTGATGTTCCATGTTCAGCAAAATTTTTAAAATCTCTCATATATTTTAATGATTGTTTTTTAAATGCGCTAGGCATTAAAAACAGCATAATTCTCATTACCAAATTTAAGGGAATAAATTCACTTTTTGAAGTCCATTTTGTAAAATCATCAGGCGTGCTTTCAAAATAATTTTCCTGAATATTGTGCACACTCTTAGAACCGTAATTAGCATGAAATTCATTAGGGAAATTGCGTTTTGTTATCGTTTCTATGAGCTCCATTTTACGTTTGCCAAACTGATAGGTCAGCTTCATTTTAGCACCTAATTCGCCAGGATCACCTGAGAGGTGCTCAACCGATGTCAAGCCACGTTGCCAATGTTTTAAGTTTTCAATGTTGTCCATTTTTTTTATGAACACATGTAGAGGTACATCTACCTTTATTTCTGTAGTATATTTCATTTTGAATCTAGAGGGATAATTCAATTTTAAAGATAGATGGTTTTTTAAAATAAAATAGCGATTGAATGTTCAATCACCATAATTTTAGATTAATGGTATATAAAGGATGTTATTTTGGACATCTCTTTACTATTTATTGAAATACTGATCTTCTGATATTACCATCTAAAACATCTAAACCATAAACTTTACCTAAGAGAAATCTTTATAAATTAAGTTAAACACCCAGAAATCAAGTGTGATCAGCGTTGTTTAAACCTCATTCGCTTTAGGGATATCGAATGTAAAATTCACATCGTTAGAGTCGCATAATTCATAATTAAGAAACCCTCGTTAGATGTTATAATGATTTCGTATTTATAACTTCATAACTTGAAGTCATATGAAGTGATAATTCCACTTGTGATTTTCTCTTATTTTTAACCAGTAATTCTCATACTAAAGAATCCCTTAAAGCGTTTACAAAAAGCAACTTGTTTTATGTAGATATTGTGTTATTTTTGCTGAAATTGTCACCGTCAATTATGATAAGACTAAAATAAATTGCTTCAGCGAGAATCCAATGATTTAATGTTGCAGACATTACAACCAATGAAATATAAAATTAAAGACATGAAAGTATCAATTACCGCGATTTTATTCTTTATGACTTGTTTTTCTCAGGCTCAGGTGAAAAACAATGATGTAATATTCACAGTAGATGGAGACCCAGTAATGGCTTCAGAGTTTATCAGAGTATACAATAAAAATTTAGACTTAGTTCAAGATGAAAGCCAAAAAGATGTGGATGCCTATTTAGATCTTTTCATCAATTATCAACTTAAAGTGAAAGAAGCTCGTCGTTTAGGGTTAGATAAAGATTCTAAGTACATAAAAGAATTTAATAATTATAAAAATCAGCTTACAAAGAACTTTATGGCAGATAGTAAGGTTACCGATGCTCTGGTGAAGGAAGCCTATGAACGAACTATTAATGATGTTAAGGCATCGCATATTTTGATTCGTATTGACGAAAATGAAACAGACACATTAGTAGTTTATAATCGCATGCTAAAATTACGTCAACGTGTTATTAATGAAGGATATGAAGCTGTTCAGAAAGAGGTTCATAACGGCCAAACAATTTTTGCCGAAGATTTAGGCTATTTTGGAGGTTTTAAAATGGTGTATCCTTTTGAAACAGTCGCTTTCGAAACTCCGGTAGGAGAGGTGTCTATGCCTTTTAGAACGAGGTTTGGCTATCATATTGTGAAGGTTTTTGATAAACGTAAAGCATTAGGAGAGGTTACTGTTGCTCATATAATGGTGTCTCAAAACCAAAAAGACAGTACAACAAATCCTGAAAACAGAATCAAACAGATTTATCAAAAAATTCAACAAGGCGAAAAATTTCAATCTCTCGCAAAGCAGTTTTCAGATGATAAGAGTTCTTCATCAAAAGGTGGTGAATTGGCACTATTTACTGGAGGTCAATTAAGTTCTAAAGTTTTTGAAGATGTTGCCTTTTCTTTAGAAAATTCAGGAGATATCTCACAACCATTTCAATCGGATTACGGATGGCATATCATAAAACTCATTCGTAAAAAGGGACTTCGTCCTTTTGAAGAAATGAAAGTAGAATTACAAAATAAAGTCAAACGTGATTCACGTTCTAAACTTATTAACTCTGCCTTAGCTAAACAATTGGCATCGAAGTACACCGCGAAAGTTAATAAAGATACTGTTGCCTATTTTAAGACAATAATGAGCGATGCTTATTTTAATCAAGCATGGAAAGTCACTGAAGATTTTAACTCAGATGGAATTATAATGACTTTAGGCAATCGTTCGGTGCGAAACAAAGAGTTCATGATGCAATTAATGAAAAATCAACGTAATTATTTTAAGAAAAATTTACCTCTTGATGTCGTTGTTGATAAGGAATTAGACATCTTTTTTGAAACTCAGGTTTTAAAGTATCATGAAGATAATTTGGAATTCGAAAATGAAGACTTTGCGTTTGTCTTAAAAGAATATAGAGATGGATTATTGCTATTTGATCTTATGGAGAAGGAAGTATGGAATGCTGCAACAAAAGACACACTGGGATTAGAATCTTTCTATAAAAATAATAAAGATAAATACGTTTGGCAAGACAGAGCTGATATGGTAATAATGTCTTCAGCTTCTAAAACGAATGTTGAAAAGGTAAAACAGTCTTTTGAAAAAGGTATTTCCGTAGAGGATATCATGTCGACAATGAACATAAAAGGTGAATTAAATATCATTTCTACAGCCGGAATTTTTGAGCAGGGACATCCCTCACTTCCAGAAAATTTTAAGTTTAAAGAAGGTATCTCACAAATCTATAATCACAATGATGCTTTTCATGTTATCATTGTAAAATCGTTATTGCCTGCGGGTTTCAAAACATTGGAAGAAGCAAGAGGAAAAGTAGTTAGTGACTATCAAAATTTTATTGAAGAAAATTGGGTAATAAAGCTTAATGAGCGATATGATGTTAAGGTTGATCCAACGGTTTTAAACCGTGTTAAGAAACAAATTCAAAACAATTAATGTGAAACGTATCTCGGTATACATTTGCTGTATTTTTACGGTATTCGCCTGTGATTTTTTTAAACCAACAGACGATAGAAACCCAATTGCTAGAGTAGGCGAGACGTTTTTATATGAAGAGGATATATATGATCTCGTAGCTGAAGGTACTGATGCACAAGATAGCACACAAATTGTTAGCAGTTATATCAATAGATGGGCAACACAACAATTATTGTTAGATGGCGCAGAACTCAACTTGCCTGAGAATAAACAAGTAGATTTTGACAGATTGGTTGTTCAATATAAAAATGACTTGTACACCAAAGCGTATTTAGACGCTTTGGTTAAAAAAAGTATTGATACCTTAGTAAGTGAAACTCAAGCTAAAGCGGTTTATGATGCTAATCAAGAAACCTTTAAACTAAATGAGGAACTCGTTAAATTTAGGTATATTACCATACCTCAAAATGCGATAAATGAGGCAGAAATTAAAACCCGCTTTAAGCGATTTGATGCAGAAGATCAACGTTTTTTAGATTCTATTTCAGTCCAGTTTAAAAGTTATTCGCTTAACGATTCCATATGGATACAAGCTTCGCAAATTACCGAGAAAATTAGTGTTCTCAATTCTGAAAACAAAAAAGAACTGTTAAAAAAATCTAATTATATACAGCTCAAAGATTCATTAGACCTATATTTGATGCAAATAAAAGACGTGTTATCACAAAATGATTTAGCGCCTTTAGAGTACGTAAAACCTACGATTAAACAAATTGTAATTAACAAAAGAAAGTTAGAGTTAATTAAACAACTTGAAAAAGATATTACCAAAGATGCAATTAAGAACAAACAATTTGAAATTTATAACTAAGTCCGTTATTACAAGCTTAGTTCTAGGCGTAATGGCGATTAATGTTGCCGGAGCCCAAGAAATTATTCAGGATGTAATAGATACGTCCAAAAAGCAAATGGATTCAACTCAAAATGATCGCAAAAAAGTAGATGGTGTTGCAGCTGTTGTTGGCGATTTTGTGGTTTTAGATTCTGATATTGACAAAGAATATATCCAATTACAGGCAAGAGGTGTCTCTATAAAAGATATTACGAGATGCCAGCTCTTCGGAAAATTACTAGAGGATAAACTTTACGCACACCATGCTATTCAAGATAGTATTGTTGTTAATGAACTTGAGATTCGGTCGAATATCGAGCAACAGATATCAGCCTTTTTAGAAGAAAAGGGTGGTTCTATGCAAGAACTGTTAGATTTCTATAATAAAGATAGTGAGCAAAGTCTTCGTGAAGAGATGTTTGAGATCAACAAGTATCAGAAGTTAGCAGGCGATATGCAACGAAAAATTGTAGAAGAAGTTGAAGTAACACCCGAAGAAGTTAGAGAATATTTTAATAGTATACCCAAAGAAGAACGTCCAATATTTGGAACAGAACTTAAAGTAGCTCAAATTATTGTCATTCCCGAGGTGACGGAAGAGGCAAAACAAGTGGTTATAGACCGTCTTAAAGAATTTAAGGCTGATGTGATTGAAAATGGTGCAAGTTTTACTACTAAAGCTGTATTCTATTCTGATGATACTGCAGCACGAAGTAAAGGTGGTGCTTACACACTCAATAGAAAACGTCCGCAAATGGTAAAAGAATTTCGTGATGTAGCTTTTTCATTGCAAGAAGGAGAGATTTCTGATCCTTTTGAAACTGATTTTGGATACCATATAATCTTGTTAGAAAAGGTTAGAGGTCAAGAATATGATATCAGACATATCTTGTTACGCCCAGAAATGACCGAAGATGCCATAAAAGAAGCGAGTGATGAAATTACTAGAGTTAGAGAGCGCATTATAGCAGGAGACTTAAGTTTTGCAGATGCTGCACGTGAATTTAGCGATGAAGAGGAAACTAAATTTGAAGGTGGCCAGTTAATAAACCCATATACTCAAGATTCGAGTTTGGAATTAACAAAGATGGATCCTGAATTATACGGTCAAATTCAAGACTTGAAAGATGGAGAGATTAGTTTAGTGCTGCGTGATCAAGATAGAATTAACCCTATTAAGTTTAAACTCTTAACAGTGACAGACAGAATTAATGAGCATGAAGCTGATTTTGCCCGTGACTATTTAAAAATTAAAAATTTAGCCTTGCAAGACAAGCAATTTAAAGAGATCGAAAAATGGCAAGAAGAAAAGATTTTCGATACTTATGTCAAAATAAACGACGATTATAAAGCTTGTGAATTTAATAGTAATTGGCTAAAAACTGAAAAAGAATAATATGTCTGACGTTACTGCAATAGAACAGTTTGTAAAGAAATATCAACTCCTAAGAACCGAAGTCGCTAAAGTCATTGTAGGACAGGATGAAGTTGTCAACCAGATTCTAATTTCCATTTTCTCTGGAGGTCATTCGTTATTAATAGGGGTGCCTGGTCTCGCAAAAACCTTAATGGTAAATACGATTGCGCAAGCCTTAGGTTTAAATTTTAAACGTATTCAGTTTACTCCAGATTTGATGCCTAGTGATATTTTAGGGAGTGAGATCTTAGATGAGAATAGACATTTTAAGTTTATCAAAGGACCAATTTTTGCAAATATTATTTTGGCCGATGAAATTAACCGTACACCACCTAAAACGCAAGCAGCTTTATTAGAAGCCATGCAAGAAAGAGCCGTTACGGTATCTGGACATCACTATAAATTAGATCTTCCATATTTTGTATTAGCAACACAAAACCCAATTGAGCAAGAAGGAACTTATCCCTTGCCAGAAGCACAATTAGACCGTTTTATGTTTGCTATTAATTTGAGTTATCCAACTTTTGAGGAAGAGGTTCAAGTCGTGAAAACTACAACAACAGACGTTCAAGCTTCCGTAAATCCGTTATTTACGGCTCAAGAAATTATAGATTATCAAAATTTAATCCGTCGTATTCCAGTTCCAGATAATGTTATAGAGTATGCAGTGCGTATGGTGAGTAAATCAAGACCTAATGAGTCTACAGCATCAGAACTCGTTTCTGAATTCGTAGATTGGGGTGCTGGACCTCGAGCTTCTCAAAACTTAGTTTTAGCAGCAAAAACTCACGCCGCAATTCATGGAAAGTTCTCTCCAGATATCGAAAATATTCAAGCCGTTGCTTCTGGTGTATTACGTCATAGAATTATTAAAAACTACAAAGCAGAAGCTGAAGGCATTACAGATGATCAAATCATTAGGAGCTTATTTTAATTGAACACGATTAAAAGATGTGATTTGAAGAATAAATTCAGTCTCAGTTCCTGTTGATTGAATTGTTAATTTAATAATTTTCATTCATAATTCTTGGTAATAATTTACTTTTATTCTAAAAATCATACCATTTATTGATTTATATTCAATATAATTCACTTTTCATTACATATTTTTTAATTTGCATGAAAAGTTGTAATTTTGCAAGACTTTTAAATTGATAATTAATATTTAAATACTACATATGGCTTTTGATATAGACATGATTAAAAAGGTGTATTCAAATATGTCGGAGCGCGTTGATGCAGCTCGCGATGTCGTTGGTAAACCGCTAACACTTTCAGAAAAAATATTATATTCTCACCTTTGGGATGGACAACCTACTAAGGCATTCACCAGGGGTAAAGATTATGTAGATTTTGCTCCAGATAGAGTAGCATGTCAAGATGCAACTGCACAAATGGCGTTATTGCAGTTTATGCAAGCAGGTAAAAGTAAAGTCGCTGTGCCAACAACAGTGCATTGCGATCACTTGATTCAGGCAAAAAATGGTGCGGCATCAGATTTACAACATGCGATAAATACGAGTAATGAAGTATTTAACTTCTTAGAATCAGTATCTAATAAATACGGAATTGGTTTCTGGAAACCAGGAGCTGGTATTATTCATCAAGTAGTTTTAGAAAATTATGCATTTCCTGGTGGAATGATGATAGGAACCGATTCGCATACAGTGAATGCTGGCGGACTAGGAATGGTTGCTATTGGAGTTGGAGGAGCTGATGCTGTTGATGTCATGGCAGGAATGGCTTGGGAATTAAAATTCCCTAAACTTATAGGCGTAAGATTAACAGGTAAATTATCTGGATGGACTGCGCCTAAAGATGTGATATTAAAAGTAGCTGAAATTCTTACCGTAAAAGGAGGAACTGGAGCTATTGTTGAATATTTTGGTCCAGGTGCAACAGGAATGTCTTGTACTGGAAAAGGAACTATTTGTAATATGGGAGCCGAAATTGGAGCAACGACTTCAACCTTTGGTTATGACGAATCGATGGAACGTTATTTGCGTTCAACCGATAGAGCAGATGTAGCGGATGCAGCAAATCAAGTAAAGAATTATTTAACAGGCGATGCTGAAGTATACGCAAATCCTGAACACTATTTTGATCAAGTAATAGATATTAATCTTTCTGAACTAGGTCCTTTATTAAACGGGCCTTTTACGCCGGATTTATCTACTAAAGTTGGTTCAGATATGACTGAAAAAGCAAAAGCTAACGATTGGCCAATGAAGGTAGAATGGGGCTTAATTGGTTCTTGTACTAACTCCTCTTATGAAGATTTATCTCGTGCCTCTTCGGTTGCTCAGCAAGCTTTAGATAGAGGTGTAAAGATGAAATCTGAATTAGGAATTAATCCTGGTTCTGAACAGGTTCGTTATACGGCTGAGCGTGATGGAATTCTTCAAATTTTCGAGAAACTAGATGCTAAGATATTCACTAATGCTTGTGGACCTTGTATTGGGCAATGGGCTCGCTATGAAGATCCGAAAAACGCGCCAAAAAATAGTATCGTACACTCATTTAATAGAAACTTCGCAAAACGTGCCGATGGAAACCCAAATACACACGCGTTTGTGGCATCACCAGAACTAACTGCGGCCATAGCACTCGCTGGTCGATTAGATTTTAATCCAATGACTGATGCTCTAATTAATGAAAACGGAGAGGAAGTTATGTTAGATGAACCAACAGGATGGGAATTACCACCAAAAGGTTTTGAGGTAAAAGATAATGGCTATTTAGCACCTATGGAAGATGGAAGTGGCGTTCAAGTTAAAGTAGCTTCAGATTCTGAACGTTTACAACTATTGACACCATTCCAACCTCTTGGAGATTCAATTACCGGAGCTAAACTTCTCATAAAAGCATTTGGAAAGTGCACAACAGATCATATTAGTATGGCTGGACCTTGGTTGCGCTTCCGTGGTCATTTAGATAATATTTCGAACAACACGTTAATTGGAGCTGTAAATGCTTTTGGAAAGAAAACAAATTTTGTTAAAAATCAATTAACAGGAGAGTTTGGTGGTGTTCCAGATACTGCTAGAGCATACAAAGCGGCAGGAATCAAATCTATAGTTGTTGGTGATCATAATTATGGAGAAGGTTCTTCTAGGGAACATGCGGCTATGCAACCGCGTCATCTAGGTGTTGCTGCAGTTATTGTCAAATCATTTGCACGTATTCATGAAACAAACCTTAAAAAACAAGGGATGCTTGGACTGACATTTGCTAATGAAAGTGACTACGATTTAATTCAGGAGGATGACACGTTTAACTTTTTAGATTTAAATGAGTTTGCTCCAGATAAGCAATTAACAATAGAAGTTGTGCATGCTGATGGAAGTTCAGATACAATTAAAGTAAACCATACTTATAATCAGTCTCAAATTGATTGGTATAATGAAGGTTCTGCTTTAAACTTGATTAAAAAAGAAAATGCAGCCTAATTGCTGTCTTTAGATAAATTTAAGCTCTTGAGAAATCAAGGGCTTTTTTTATGGTATTATTAAAAGGTGTTTAATATGTAATTGCCAACAACATCTTATAACAGAATAGAGGCAAATGCGAATACTATTTTATTACATCATGATCTCTCAACGTAAAGTAAAAACAAAGGAAATTAAAATACTTAATTCTAAAGTTTAGAGTTTTGTTGTTAGATTTGAAACCTATTATCGACATAGATAATAGGGGTCTTATTCGAAAACAATGACAAAAGAGAAAAGAAAGAAAGTTTATAATGTGGCATTAATTGTTATCATCATTATATTGATTATTCCTCAAACACGTTATCCCATCCAGATATTAATAAATAAAGGGATTACCCAAATTATTAAACCTTCAGTCATTGATGTTTTGGAACGAAAACAATTCACGAGTTATGATTGGCAATTAAAAGATAGTTTTGGTAATCGTTTTGATTTTCAAACTGCAGAAGGAAAAGTGATTGTGATTAATTTTTGGGCAACTTGGTGTCCGCCTTGTATAGCCGAAATGCCTAGTTTAGAAAAACTTTATAGAAAATATGAGGACAATGATAATATTGTCTTTTTGTTTGTCTCTAATGAGGATAATTCGGTTGTTAACACTTTTATGTCTTCAAAGTGCTTTACTTTTAAAACGTACCAATCCTTAACCGAATACCCAAAAGAATTGAAGGTATCTTCTATTCCTAGAACATTTCTAATAAGTAAAACGGGTGATATATTAATTGATAAATCTGGAGCAGCAGATTGGAATAGTGCTGTTGTGACAACTGCTATTGATGACTTACTTACAACGTTTTAAAGAAGGCTTTAATAAAACTCCATGAAAATAGTGACATCATGATTTTCAGTTCTTCAGTTAATGTAGATTCTTCATCTAAAAAACGGAACATGGTTTGCACTGAGTTTTTATTATAAAATTGTTCAAATATCCACTCTCCTTTTTGATTTTCATCTTTGAGTACTTTAAGAAAGATCTTATCATAGAACCTATATTTTTTCTTGAAAAACTTAGTTGAGGGGGTTTTATTGGCTTTCAAATTACTAATGATCTTGGCGACTTTCTTTTCGGTATGTTTAAAGGAATAGCCTGTCGATCCTTTTACCCAACCTCCTCCAGTACCTATTTTGGTTATTTTTTTTGTATTGAATTTCGAAAAGTTATAATTGGTCATGGGAATTTGACCTTGTTCAGTTTCAATAATGCTATAGTTGTCGATGTTTAGATAATTTATGATGTAATCTTTAATATAGCTATCATAAACATGAGACTTAACGATATGTTCAGTGAAATAGGTGAATTCTACTAAGGCTTCAGTTTTAGAAAATGGAAGGACATATGTAAATGTCGTTTGGTCTCCGTCTTTTAAACGGTAATCCATCATGATTACTTTGTTCTCATCAAAACAATCGTTTTCTGTTTTAATTACCCAGCCTTTAAAATGTTGAATGATTGAAATACTATCTTTTGATACTCTTGAGAATTCTTCTGGGACCCGACTATCAAATACGTGTGTTGCTGAATAGGAGTTATCTGGCGTAGTTACAATAACTGATTGGTCTTCAGTAACGGAAGTAACATTTTCAACAATAAAGTGAATATTACCTTTTTGTTTGAGTTTTGATTTTGCTAACGTATAAAAATCGATAGCACGAATGGTATTATAGCTGTAAGGTTCAAGTGATAAATCTATTGCTTTCTTCGAAGTTAAGACAGCTGCTTTACACCAAGATTTGTGAATGATGGATGACCATTGTGAGGGTTGAGTTTCCCAAAAACTCCATGTTTTATCATTTTGGTTCTTCTCTGACGGATCTATCAGAGCGATTTGCTTGGTGTCGAAAAAAGAGTCTGAAGACAGTCTTAAAGCTAACTGTAAACCAGCTAGACCATTTCCTATAATGATGTAATCGAAATGGGAACTATCAGTCATAAAAGCGAAGAAATACTATTTTTTAAAGTATTTTAAAGGTACAAATAACATACCAAAACATTCCCCTTTATCTTTGCCAAGATGCTTGTGATGTATTTTGTGTGCGCGTCTCACACCTTTAGCATACCAGTTATTAGCATTTCTAAACATTTTGAAACGTTGATGAATGAAGATATCGTGTACAACGAAATAAGTTGCACCATAAGCCATAATACCAAATCCTATAGGTAGGCAGTACCATATATCTTCATAGCTCCATAAATAAAAACAAAACATGCTCACAACGGCATAAAATATAAAGAAAGCGTCATTACGTTCAAACCAACTTTTATGATCTTTATGATGATGGTCTTTATGTAAAACCCATAAAAAACCATGCATGACATATTTGTGTGTAAACCAAGCCATAAATTCCATGGTGCTAAATACACCTAAAAAAACAAGAATCCAATAAACTGTTTGCATATAATTACAATAAATTAAGTTGATACTTTACATAACTGCGAGTAAGTAATTCAAATTTCTTATAATTAGGTACTCGTATTCTGGTTGACTTTATTTCTAACGCAGGTGTTTTTTTTAGCTTTTTAAGCAATTGGCTGTAATAACGATAGGCCATGAATACTCCGAATTTAGCTTCTATGGGTAATCTTTTAATACCTTGTAATCCTTCTAAAAAATCACTTTCAATGTCCGCAATGATAGCTTGCTTAGATGCTTCATCTAATTGATTGAGATCTGTATTTGGGAAATAGGTTCGACTTAAATCTTCGAAATCTGCTTTTAAATCTCTTAAGAAATTTACTTTTTGGAAGGCAGATCCCAAGCGCATGGCAGCATCTTTTAGTGATTCATACTTTTCATGATCACCTTTAACAAAAACCTTTAAGCACATTAACCCAACAACATCGGCAGAACCATAAATGTATTCTTTGTACTCAGCATCTGTGAGATAATTGTGCTTATGTAAATCTAGCCGCATGCTTTTCATAAATGCATCAACTAAACTTTTATCAATAGAATACCTGTGAAAGGTTTCCTGAAATGAGTTTAATATAGGATTAAGACTGATTTTATGCTCAAGTGCTAATTCTAAATCTTTTGAAAAATTATTAAATAATATTTCTTTATCATAATCGTGAAAACTATCGACAATTTCGTCTGCAAACCGGACAAAACCATAAATGTTATAAATATCCTGACGAATAGTCGCAGATAGCATTTTAGTTGCTAGGGAAAAGGATGTGCTGTAAGACTTTGTTACTATCTTACTACATTCTTTAGATACATTGTCAAAAATTAATTTCATAGTTAATTGCTGTGGTTTTTATTAATAAGTTCTGCAACTAATTTTCCAGATATTAAAGACGGAGGAACCCCTGGTCCTGGAACGGTTAATTGTCCTGTAAAATAAAGGTTATTAACTTTTTTACTTTTCAATTTGGGTCTTAAAAAGGCGGTTTGGGCTAGCGTATTGGCCATTCCATAGGCATTTCCTTTATAAGAATTGTACTCTTTAATAAAATCCTTAACACAAAAGGACTCTTTAAAGATAATATTATTTTTAACATCTTGTTTTGTGAGACGTTCAAAACGTGACATAATAATATCAAAATATTTAGATCTTAGTTGCTCTGTATCTTCAATACCAGGTGCTATTGGAATGAGGAAAAACCCTGTTTCACAATTCATTGGAGCCATGGTTGAATCAGTTACAGAAGGAAAATTAGCATAGAATAATGGGTCTTTTGGCCATTGAGGACTGTCATAAATTTCTTCAGTATGTGTTTCGAAATTGGTATCAAAGAACAAATTATGATGTTCTATATCATTTAATTTCTTATCAAATCCAACATAAAATAATAATGATGACGGAGCAAAGGTTTTTTTACTCCAATAAGATTCGGAGTACTGACGGTATTTCTCATCTAATAATGTTTCCGAGTGATGATAATCAGCGCCACTCAAAACGATATCAAAGGCCTTTTCTTCACCATTGACAAGTATTGACGTAGTTTTTTTATCTGATACATTGATTTTTTCAACAGGGCTATTGGTGTGAATGGTAACTCCTAAGCTATTAGCTAATGCTTCCATAGCTAGGATAACCTCATACATCCCACCTCTTGGATGCCAAGTTCCTAAACCGAAATCGGCATAATTCATAAAACTATAAAAAGAAGGTGTTTTACTAGGTTTTGCTCCTAAAAATAATACCGGAAATTCTAAGGTGGAAATTAATTTAGGGTTTTTGAAATTACGTCTTACTTCGCCACTTATGGTTTTAAAGAATTGATCTACTCTAGTCGCAGTTTCAGGTGTGATTAACTCAAACGGTGATAAACCGGGCTTAAGTACGACTTTGTTAATTGCAATGTCATAATTAGTGGCGGCTTTAGCAATAAATTTCCTTAAAGGTTTTGAACTTCCTGGTTCTATACGTTCAAATTCATCACATATTTTGTCCATAGTGTCACCTATAGTGATCACTTCATCTTTAAAAAATATTTTATATGCAGGACTTAATTTGTCTAAAGTGTAATAATCTGAAGTGGATTTACCGAAGTCACCAAAAAACTTTTCAAAAATATCGGGCATCCAATACCAACTCGGTCCAATATCGAAAGTGAAGCCATCTTTTTTTAATTGTCGTGCTCGACCACCTACAGTTGCGTTTTTTTCAAAAACGCTAACATTGTATCCATCTTTAGCTAAATAGCACGAGGCGGAAAGTGCTGAGAACCCTGAACCGATTATGGCGATGCTTTTTTTCATTGTCTAACAAATTTATACAAAAGTTAAACAATTTTAACTTGAGCGATAAAATTTTAGAGTTTTTTAACTAAATTCTTCACCGAATCAAAAGGCGTGATTTGTTGTGGTAATAAATTTAAATCAATTTCTTCTAACATTCGACCAAGGACCCAAAATTTAATCGATTTTTTCACTAATATTTTTGTAGTGAAGTCTTTAATGTAGGAATCAATCTGGTCTTTTTCGGGTTTTACAGTGAAATACGAAACAAAGGTAATATCATCATAATAGTTCAATAAATCTTTTAAACTATTTAAAGGAACACTTTGGCCCAAAAATATAGACTGATGTCCTCTAGAAATTATTTCATAATTAATCAGCATTAATCCTAATTCATGCACTTCATTATCTGGAAGATATAAGACAAAGACCTTATCGGATACCACCTGATTTTTGGATTGAATGACTTCAGTATTTACTAAAATTTTCTGTCGTATCAATGATGTCAAAAAATGTTCATGAGCCGGAGTTATGGTATCTGTTTGCCATAAAAGTCCAATTTCTGAGAGTAGTGGGATGAAATCTTCATAGAACATATCGCTAAAAGATTTTTCCTTCATTAAGCCTTCGTAGGTATCGTAAAAGAGTTTTTGATCAAAGTTAAGCATCGAAAGTTTAAAGGCATCAAGGGCATGATTGTGAGTTCTATCATTTTGAGCAACCTCTTTTACTAATTTGGGAATATCGTTATTTTCTAGAGAAGCAATTTTGGAAATTTTATAACCATTACTGTTTAAATAGCTGATATTTAACAGTTTCTGAAGATTACTTAGACTATAATATCTAATATTCGTATCTGTTCTTTCTGGTTGCAATAGATTGTATCGCTTTTCCCAAATTCTTATCGTATGTGCTTTAATTCCAGTTAGGTTTTCAAGATCCTTGATGCTAAATGTACTCTTAACGTTGTTCATTGTTCATTAAAAAAAGTTAAACAAAAATAAGTATTTTTTTGTCAGGGTACTCTTTTTTGTGTTTTTTTTAATAGTTCCTGATTTGGTAGAGAGAAAATAGGTAAGAAAGAAAGTGCGCACGAGAAGACTCGAACTTCCACGGACTAAAGTCCACCAACCCCTCAAGCTGGCGCGTCTACCAATTCCGCCACGTGCGCATTATTTTAGTAAAGATAAAAAAAAAGCTAAGCGAGTGCTTAACTTTTTTGTTGTGACCAGTCTGGGGCTCGAACCCAGGACCCTCTCCTTAAAAGGGAGATGCTCTACCAACTGAGCTAACTGGTCAATAAGTTTCTCTAACGAGGGTGCAAATATAAAACGATTAATTTATATTCCAAACCTATTATTAGATAATTTTTTGTTTTTTTGTAAGGACATATCTTATGTTTTTAAAAATCAAATTATAAGGATAAAATGACGCTATTTTTAATTGGATATATGGGTTCTGGAAAATCAGTTGTCGGTGAGAAATTAGCCGAAGTCCTTAACTACAATTATCAGGATTTTGATAGGTATATAGAATCAAAAGAAAATTCTACCATATCTCATATTTTTAACAACAAAGGGGAGATTTATTTTAGAAAAGCCGAAGCTATCTATTTAGAGGATGTTACATCTTTGTCGCATACTGTTGTGTCTTTGGGAGGTGGTACACCATGTTATGGCAATAATATGGAGGCTTTGTTAACAAACAAAGACGCTGTAACTATTTACCTTAAGGCCAATATACCTACCTTATCACAGCGATTGTTTGAGCAAAAGACCCATAGGCCGCTTATTGCACATCTAAACTCCAAAGAAGAACTTCAAGAGTTTATTGGAAAACATCTTTTTGAAAGAGCCCCGTTTTATGAGCAATCTCAGATAAGTGTAAAAACAGATGGTCGTTCTATTGATGATGTGGTACAAGACATCATGCTTCAATTATTTTAAAAACGCCTTATTTTGTTTCCCAGATAAATCGATTTCTACGTGTTCATTGAGAGAGGTAGATAGCGAAATGCCTTTGTAGTCTGCCTTAACTGGAAATTTCTTGTGGTTACGATTTACCAATACTGCTGTTTTAAATTGTTTCAAGGGAACATCTAAAAAATGCTTAACGCCATAAATTAAGGTACTTCCTGAATTAAGAACATCATCAATTAAAACAATAGATTTATCTTGATATTCCTCTTTTTTAAGTGACGTCTTTATCTCGTTTAATGGATTTTTTTTATCAATGATTACCTTACAAAGAATAGGTTTTAATTCGGAAATTTTTTCAAGGCTAAGTTTAAGCTTTTTTGCAAGTATATAACCATTTTGTTCAATACCAGCTAAAATGATTTCGTCTTCATAGACATTACTTTCATAGATTTGATAAGCAATGCGTCTAATTTTATGCTGGATCTCCTGGTGATCTAATATTATATTTTTTGAAATATTCATGCTGCCATTTGGTTTGTTCAAATATAAAAAAGAGTTTTCTTAATGTGCTTATGATTACCTAGATATCTTCTTCAGGCTCGTCGTAAAAGTCATCAATATCCCTTCGGTCTTTTTTCGTAGGTCGACCTACGCCTTTTTTTCGATAATAATCTTTAGCAAGTTTTAGTAACTCTTGTGTTTCAAACGCATCTTTTGGAGTCACATCTGTTCTGTATAGATCTACCAGCTTTGCACCAACCCGACTTTCCGGCAAATCATTAACAATAATTTGATAGTTAATTTGATCTTTTCTGAAGTCAATTTTATCCGTTGGGTACACTTCTCTGCTCGGCTTTACCACCTGCTCATTGACTTTTACATGACCTTTTTTACATGCATTAGTCGCAATGCTTCTTGTTTTACAATATCTGACACACCAAAGGTATTTATCGATTCGCATATTAAAACTGTGAAATTGACGTTAATAGTATAGTACAAAAAAATTATATTATTGTATCTTGCGCCTTAAAAATAAGCAATATTGAACGATTCATTTCTTATTTGGATCAAAGAAAATTTACGTCAACATGAACATTAAAAAAAGTTTACTCATAATCATGGTGTTTATCGGTGTTATATTAGCCTGTACACCTGATGAAATCGAGTTTACTGTACCACCACCAAGGGACAGAACAGAACAGCAAATTGCAGATAATGACTCACTTTTAAACTATCTAGAAACACATTATTACAATAAAAGTGCATTTGCCGATACGTCTCTAGATTATTCGGTCGATGATATTGTCATCATGGAGCTTCCAAAAGATAGCGAGGGAAATTATTTAGAATTGCCTGATCCAGATGATAATGAATTATTGATCAATGATGTTGTTACATTAACAACTTCTTTTCAAGATACCACTTATGACTATTATGTATTGGATTTAAATCCTGATGCAATTGGGCCGGAGCCAAATTTCACCGATGATGTGAGTATTATTTATAGCGGACAGCTGCCTAATGGGACTGTATTTGATAGTACGCCTAATGCTATAACCTTAGATTTAATTCAAGTTATTCCAGGTTGGAGAGATGTATTACAAGATTTTAATACTGCGGAAGATGGACCAACTGTAAATCCTGATGGTACAATAGGGTATTCAAATTATGGGTTTGGAGTCATGTTTTTACCTTCGGGTCTGGCTTATTTTAATGCGCCTCCAGGAGGAGCAGGTATTGCTCCTTACACCAATTTGATTTTTAAATTCGAGTTGTATGATGCTGCACCAAATGATCATGATAATGACGGTGTCCTTTCTCATTTTGAAGATTTAAATGGTAATAATAACATTACTGATGATGATACGGATGAAGATGATATTCCCAATTTTTTCGATCCTGATGATGATGGTGATGGTGTGTTAACCATTAATGAAGATTTAAATAATGACGGTGATCCTACTAACGATGATTCGGATATGGATGGCATTCCAAATTATTTAGATGAAGATTCTACAGAGTCTAATGAAACGGAATAATCTCAATTATAAATAAAAAAAGACGCTTTTAAGCGTCTTTTTTTATGTCTTTTAGTGTTTAAAGTGCTATTGATAAACTTAAAATTAATTGATCTGGTCTTGTGTCTATTCTACTTATAGCAGCTTGTCCGAGATTATTTCCAATAAAAGTTGCTTCATTGTCACTAAAACCGCGCTCATATCTGAGATCGATACCAATTTTATTAAAATTTAGACCAATTCCGAAGTTTAAACCTACTGAGAAGTCGTTTTCTACATTATCAATGTTTATTCCGTCAAATTGGGTGTCCAAAATATACTGTAGAGAAGGTCCTCCAAATACACTAACAGGACCGATTACTTTAATACCAACTAATAGTGGAGCGTCAATTTTTTTCATTTCGAAATCATCACTATTGTAATCACTCTTAGTACTCGTGTATATCAATTCTGGTCTGAAGTAAAGAGCATTACCAATTTTCCCGTAGACTCCAATATGATAGCCTATATTTCGATCTGGATTTTGAGCATTGTCACCGATAGATTGAAAATAGTCGCCGTTGGAATTGTAATTTAAGCCAGCTTTTATTCCGAAGGAAGTTCCTTCTTGAGCATTGGCACTAAAACAAAACAAGCTTAATAAAAACGTACTGATAACTAATTTTTTCATAATATTCGTTTTTTGTAATTTTGATGTATAATATCAAAAACGTTGCCAAACGAAAATTATTTTTTAGCTCACCGTCTAAATTAAAATCCTATCGTCTCATCAAATGTGCAGTACACAAGATAATAACTTCCTATCTAGGTTAATTATTTTCTTTGTACCGCCTTTTCAGTAGCTTCTATTATGGCTTTCGCATTTAGACCATACTTTTCCATAAGCTGAGCTGGAGTTCCAGATTCACCAAATGTATCTTTAGTTGCAACAAGTTCTTGAGGAGCAGGATAATGTTGAGATAGCACACGTGCCACACTTTCACCCAAACCACCAAGATAATTATGTTCTTCAGCAGTAACGATACAACCAGTTTTCGCAACTGAATTCAAAATAGCAGTCTCATCTAAAGGTTTGATTGTATGAATATTAATAACTTCCGCTGAAATCCCTTTTTCTTTTAGTGTTTTAGAGGCTTCTAGAGCTTCCCAAACCAAATGGCCAGTTGCTACAATTGTCACATCACTACCTTCAGTGAGTTGCAGTGCTTTTCCAATTTCAAATGTTTGATCTTCAGGAGTGAAATTGGCGACTTTAGGTCTTCCAAATCGTAAATATACAGGGCCATTATGTTTCGCAATAGCTATTGTTGCAGCTTTGGTTTGATTATAGTCACAGGTGTTAATGACGGTCATGCCAGGGAGCATTTTCATCAATCCAATATCTTCTAAAATTTGATGTGTAGCACCATCTTCACCCAAAGTTAAACCAGCATGAGAAGCACAAATCTTTACGTTTTTGTGTGAGTAAGCAACGCTTTGTCTAATTTGGTCATAAACGCGACCTGTAGAAAAATTAGCAAAGGTTCCTGTAAATGGAATCTTGCCACCAATAGTCATACCTGCTGCAAGACCTATCATATTGGCTTCAGCGATTCCTACTTGAAAAAAACGTTCAGGATGGTTAGCTTTAAACTCATCCATTTTAAGAGACCCAATGAGATCTGCACAAAGTGCAACAACATTTGCGTTAGTTTTGCCTAACTCAGTTAGTCCAGCTCCAAAACCAGATCGTGTGTCTTTATTTCCTGTATTTGTATATGTCTTCATTTTTTTCTTAATTGCTAATTAGTAATCTCCTAAAGTCTCTGCGTTTTGTGCAAGTCCGATTGCTAGCTGCTCATCATTAGGAGCTTTCCCATGCCAAGCGTGGGTATGCATCATGAAATCAACTCCATTACCCATAACTGTTTTAAGTAAGACGCATACAGGTTTTTCATGACCAGTTAAAGATTTTGCTTCGATCATACCATTCAATATTGCCTCAATATCATTTCCTTTTTCAATCTCAACAACAATCCACCCAAAGGCTTCAAATTTGGCTTTTAAACTACCCATTGGTAAAACGTCATCTGTAGAGCCATCAATTTGTTGACCGTTTAAGTCAATTGTAGAAATAATATTGTCGACTTTATGAGCTGCCGCATACATAATGCCTTCCCAATTTTGACCCTCTTGTAATTCGCCATCACCATGTAAACTATAAACAATATGGTTATCGTTATTTAACTTTTTAGTTTCAGCAGCACCTAGAGCAACACTAAAACCTTGACCAAGTGAACCAGATGCAACACGTATTCCAGGTAAGCCTTCGTGTGTAGTAGGGTGGCCTTGAAGTCTAGAATTTATCAATCTAAAGGTGTTCAATTCATTTACTGGAAAATATCCAGAGCGTGCAAGCACACTGTAAAAGACTGGCGAAATATGACCATTAGACAAGAAGAAAATATCTTCTCCGATACCGTCCATATCAAAACTGTCTTTTCTATCCATTATTTCTTGATAAAGTGCTACCATAAATTCTGTGCAGCCTAAAGAACCTCCTGGATGACCAGAATTTACCTTGTGAACCATTCGCAAAATATCTCTGCGAACTTGTGTTGTTAGATCTTGTAATTGTTGTGTGTTTGGCATATAAAACATGTATGTAATTTCAGCGTCAAAAATAAAGTTTTCATGTGCCTAAACAAAAATAGAAACCAGTCACTTATTAACGATTTTAAACACTTGCTAACAATTTAAGGATTTAATAATATAGAATGAGGATTTTAGATATTTAGAAGTGCAATTTTATTAAATGTTTAAGACCTTAATACGTCTAGATAATTATCTTTGCCCTCTGATGCCCGTTTTTTATGAAATTTGAATTAAAAGCATGCGACCCTCAAAGTAAAGCCAGAGCTGCTGTAATGACAACAGACCATGGTCAAATTGAGACCCCTATTTTTATGCCTGTTGGTACAGTGGCATCAGTGAAAGGTGTTCATCAACGTGAATTGAAAAATGACATTAATCCAGATGTTATTTTAGGAAATACATATCATTTATATCTCCGACCCCAAACACCTATTTTGGAGAAAGCGGGCGGGCTGCATAAATTTATGAATTGGGATCGGAATATTTTAACCGATTCTGGTGGTTATCAAGTTTATTCATTATCAGCCAACCGGAAGATTAAAGAAGAAGGTGTGAAATTTAAATCTCATATAGACGGCTCATATCATGTATTCACACCTGAAAACGTGATGGAAGTTCAACGAAGTATTGGTGCTGATATCATTATGGCATTTGATGAATGCACGCCATACCCTTGTGATTATAATTATGCCAAACGCTCTATGCATATGACACATCGTTGGTTAGATCGTTGTTTGACACATCTAGATAAAACGCCTTTTATGTATGATTATGAGCAAACTTTTTTCCCTATTGTTCAAGGAAGCACATACAAAGACTTACGACAACAATCGGCAGAATATATTGCTAATGCTGGAGCTCAAGGTAATGCTATTGGAGGTTTATCTGTAGGAGAGCCTGCCGAAGAAATGTATGCCATGACTGATGTGGTCTGTGAAATACTACCATGGGAAAAACCAAGATATTTAATGGGTGTAGGAACACCAATTAATATTCTAGAAAATATTGCTCTCGGAGTAGATATGTTTGATTGTGTCATGCCAACTCGTAATGCACGAAACGGCATGTTGTTTACCGCTCATGGTTCAATTAATATTAAAAACTTAAAATGGGCAGATGATTTTTCTCCTGTTGATGAGATGGGTATTACATTTGTTGATACCGAATACACCAAAGCTTATTTAAGACATTTATTTACCGTTAACGAATTACTCGGAAAGCAAATTGCAACTATTCATAATCTCGGATTTTATATGTGGTTGGTGAGAGAAGCAAGAAAACATATATTAGCAGGAGATTTCAGAGCTTGGAAAGATAAAATGGTAAAACAAATGGATAAACGTTTATAATTTGAAAATTCTAGATTGGTACATATTAAAGCGCTATTTGTTTACATTTTTAATGATGTTGTTGCTTTTTATTCCTATTGGAATAACTGTAAATCTTGCCGAAAAAATTGGAAAAATTTTAGAGCGACAGGTCCCGTTTCCAGATGTTGCACAATATTACTTCGATTTCACTATCTATTTCGCGAATCTTTTGTTTCCTATATTTTTATTTTTATCAGTTATCTGGTTTACATCCAAACTAGCTAATAATACAGAGATAGTTGCTTTTTTAAGTTCAGGAGTGTCATTTTGGCGTTTTTTAAGACCTTATATGATAGGCGCAACAATTATTGCGGCATTTGCTTTAGTCATGGGCTTGTATTTGGCTCCGAAAGCAAGTAAAGGTTTCAATGAGTTTAAGTATAAACATCTCAAAACAAATACCAAAATAGTTAAAACCACGAATATTTATAGGCAGGTCAATGATAATGACTATATCTATGTGAGTAGTTTTAATCCCGTAACAAAACAAGGAAGTAACTTTAGTTTAGAACATTTTGAAGGCAATAAATTGATTTACAAAATCACGGCCAACTCTATAAAAGATAATGATTCTACATACAGTTTAATGTCTTATACGAAGCGAACCTTTGGTGAACATGATGATATCCTAGAATATTCTAGACGAAAAGATATAGCTTTCGAGTTTGATGCAGAAGACCTTACGCCAGAAGAATATATTGCCGAAACCTTGCAATATAATGACCTCATAAAGTTTATTGAAAAAGAAAAGCGGAGAGGATCGTCGAATATTGGACGTTATTTGGTTGTAAAGTATAAGAAGTGGAGCTTACCTGTATCTGTTTTTATTTTGACTATTATAGCGGTTGCAGTATCATCAATAAAGCGAAGAGGAGGGATGGGAGTAAACCTTGCTTTTGGGATCACCATTGCCATGATATATGTGTTCTTTGACAAAGTATTTGGTGTGATGGCCGAACAATCCAGTTTCGATCCTCTTTTAGCGGTGTGGTTTCCTAATATCGTTTTTGGTATCTTAGCCGCTTATCTGCTTTACAATGCCAAACGCTAAGCTTAAAAATTACTTTCATTTACATTTTCTAGTTTTTATTGCTGGTTTTACCGCCATTCTTGGGGAATTAATTTCAATTGGATCTACGGCATTAGTATGGTATCGCATGCTTATAGCAGGTTTGTTAATGTTTCTATACATTAAAGTTATACGACTGAAAATACAAGTATCAACAAAAACGAAATTACAATTCTTTGGTGCAGGAATTATCATTGCATTGCATTGGATTACATTCTTTGAGGCGATTAATCAATCTAATGTATCAATCACATTGGCCATGTTTTCTACTGGTGCCTTTTTTGCATCGTTTATTGAACCTTTAATTTATAAGCGTAGAATTATTTGGTATGAAATTCTTTTCGGAATAATCGTCATTTTCGGTGTTTTCTTAATCACGCAAAGTGAGATTAAATATTTAAACGGGATTATCTTAGGGATTTCTTCAGCATTGTTTTCAACCATTTTTGCTGTAATCAATGGAAGGTTTATTGCCCAACATCGTGCAACGGTGATATCATTTTATGAATTTATTAGTGGTGTGGTTTTTTTATCATTGTTTATCCTAGTTTTTAATGATGGTTTTTCAGCAGAATTTTTCACTTTAAAAACTGTAGATTGGATTTACATTTTCATTTTAGCCTCTATTTGTACAGCATATGCATTTATAGGATCGGTAAAAGTCATGCGTTATATAAGTCCGTATACCGTCGTCCTTACCTATAATTTAGAACCCTTATACGGTATTGCTTTAGCACTATTGATGTTTCCTGACACGGAAACTATGAGTACACAGTTTTACTATGGTGCATTTTTAGTATTAGCTACCGTTTTAGCCGATGGGATTTTAAAAAACATAAAGAGTATTAAAAAGCGCAAATCCATAGAGAGTAAACCGGATTAAAGTTTTTATATTTGCAAGAACTAACTACAAACGAATTAAGAACTAAATCAAAATTTCAATGGAATATTTAGATTTTGAATTACCCATAAAAGAACTTCAGGATCAACTTGAGAAGTGCCAGTTAATTGGTGAAGAGAGCGAAGTTGATGTTACACAAACCTGTAAGGAAATTGAAAAGAAATTATTAGAGACTAAGAAGGATATCTATAAAAATTTGACCGCTTGGCAACGTGTTCAGTTATCAAGACATCCTGGTCGACCGTATACCTTAGATCATATAAAAGCCTTATGTGGAGATTCTTTTTTAGAATTACACGGAGATCGAAACGTGAAAGATGACAAAGCCATGATTGGTGGTTTAGGTAAAATTGGCGATCAAAGTTATATGTTTATTGGCCAACAAAAAGGGTTTAATACAAAAACACGTCAGTATAGAAATTTTGGAATGTCTAATCCTGAAGGATATCGAAAAGCCCTGCGCTTAATGAAATCTGCCGAGAAATTTGGAATTCCAGTAGTCACCTTGATCGATACTCCTGGTGCTTATCCCGGTTTAGAAGCTGAAGAGCGTGGACAAGGAGAAGCGATAGCCAGAAATATTCTGGAAATGACACGGCTTAAAGTGCCAATTATTACTGTAATTATTGGTGAAGGAGCTTCTGGAGGTGCATTAGGTATTGGTGTAGGTGATCGCGTATTAATGTTAGAAAATACATGGTATTCTGTAATTTCTCCTGAATCTTGTTCTTCTATTTTATGGAGAAGTTGGGAGTATAAAGAACAAGCAGCTGAAGCATTAAAGCTAACAGCTCCTGATATGAAAAGACTGAAGCTCGTTGATAATATTATCAAAGAGCCACTTGGTGGTGCGCATTCAGATAGACCAGCGACCTTTCTTGCTGTGAAAAAGGCTATTGAAAAAAATTATGAGGAACTAAAAAAGTTATCACCAAAAGATTTAGTAAATCAACGTATGGATAAATACCTAGCAATGGGCGTTTTTAAAGGCTAATCCTAATAACTTTAACGGATTATAAAAACTGAAACCATTGGTTTCGGTTTTTTTAGCGCTATTAACAATATAATCAAGTTATTAACAGTTAAATTGTTGATGACATGTTAAGATTGAAACTTTTTAAAACAGCGTTTTAGTTGACATTTTATTTACATTCGCAGTTATGAAACAACCTAATCAAATACAAGGCTATAAAGTCGATAAAAGCACAATCATTAGCTTGGAGAAAGGTAAAATACCTCCACAAGCAACTGATTTAGAGGAGGTTGTGCTTGGCGCGATGATGATTGATAAAAAAGGGGTTGATGAGGTTATTGATATTCTTAGTCCCGATGCTTTTTATAAAGATGCGCACAGACATATTTTTGAAGCTATTTTCAAATTATTTGAAAATAGTGAACCTGTCGATTTATTAACGGTTTCTAGTCAATTAAAGAAAGACGCTAAACTAGACTTAGTAGGAGGGGACTTTTACCTCATTTCATTAACACAACGCGTATCGTCGTCTGCGCATATTGAGTTTCATGCTCGCATTATACTACAGAAATATATTCAACGTAGCTTAATAAAAATATCCAATGAAATTATTGAGGAAGCCTATGATGAAACTAAGGATGTTTTCGATTTATTAGATAATGCTGAGGCTAAACTTTATGAAGTAACACAAGGTAACGTAAAGAAATCAACAGAAACTGCTCAAAGTTTAGTTATTCAAGCTAAAAAGAAAATTGAGGAAATATCAAATAAGGAAGGTTTAAGTGGAATCCCAACTGGATTTACCAAATTAGACAAATTGACCTCTGGATGGCAGCCAAGTGATTTAATTATTGTCGCTGCACGTCCAGGTATGGGGAAAACAGCATTGACATTAACTATGGCAAGAAATATTGCGGTGAATAGTAATATTCCAGTCGCGTTCTTTTCATTAGAAATGTCTTCTGTACAATTAATTACACGTTTGATTTCTTCGGAAACAGGATTGTCTTCTGAAAAACTAAGAACCGGAAAGCTAGAAAAACACGAGTGGGAACAGTTAAATGTTAAGGTGAAGACTTTAGAAAAAGCGCCCTTATTTATTGATGATACACCGTCATTATCCATTTTTGATTTGCGTGCTAAAGCCAGACGTTTGGCATCTCAGTACGGTGTTAAAATGATTATGATTGATTACCTGCAGTTAATGACCGCAGGAGGAAGTCAAAAAGGAGGGAACCGTGAACAAGAAATATCTATGATTTCTCGTAACCTGAAAGCTTTAGCTAAAGAACTTAGTGTTCCTGTAATAGCCTTATCTCAGTTGTCACGTGCGGTAGAAACTCGTGGGGGAAGTAAAAGACCACTACTATCTGATTTACGTGAATCTGGAGCCATTGAACAAGATGCGGATATTGTAAGTTTCATATACCGACCAGAATACTACAAAATTGATGAGTGGGATGATGATGAACGCTCACCAACAGAAGGTCAAGGTGAGTTTATCGTCGCCAAGCATAGAAATGGTGGTTTAGACAATATTCGTTTGAAGTTTATAGGTCACTTAGGTAAGTTTGATAACTTAGATGATTTCGATACACCATTTGGAGAGTTTCATTCAAAAATGAATGCAGCCGCAAATGATGATACCTTTAAACCAGATAATTTTCCGTCTGCTTCTGATGCCTTTGGTGCCCCAGAAGATGACGATAATGATGTGCCATTTTAAGTTTTTTTAGGGAATTATATTGACATAATACTCTAACTTTGCTTAATCAGCTATGAAAAGAAAATCGCCTCATGTTAGACCAAAGACGTACTACTAATATTTTATTGTTAGTCATTGTAATTCCTTTAATATTTTATTTACTTAAAATATTATCCTTTATTTTTATTCCATTAATCGCTTCAATGTTTATTGCATTGCTCTTTTTGCCCCTAATGCGATGGTTGGGGCGACGTCGAGTGCCGCGCTTGTTTAGTATTCTAATTGTAATAACACTTATCGCTATAGGCGTGATGATTGGCGTTGAACTTGTGCAATTGTCAAGTAAACAAATACTTGCCAATAACACGGTATTTTTGAGTAAAGCGGAAATCAAGATTAATGATTTAATGATGTATTTACAGGAAGAATACGGCTTGAAATACAATACGGAAGGTAATTTTTTCGCACAGTTTTTTCAAAAGGAAAATATAGGATCGACCTTTGATTTTATACGTAAATTTCTTACTAATATATTGATGATGACCTTTTTCACCATCTTGTGGTTATCGGAGTCTATCAATATGCATAAAGTAATGAATAATACTATCTTAAAACAGAAGCATACTTCAATCAAGGCATTTATGAAGATTGAAAAGGACTTAATTACCTTCATTAAAGTGAAATTTTTAGTAAGCTTACTTACTGGTATTTTTACTGGATTGGCATGTGTATTTTTTGATGTGAGCTTTCCTATTTTTTGGGGACTTTTTGCATTCTTAATTAACTTTGTTCAAATGGTAGGTTCGTTTATTTCAGTAATTTTATTATCTATTTTTGCTTTTGTAGAGTTAGATCCAACAAGTACTTTGTTTTTCTTTATTGTATCTATTTCCGGTGTGCAAATTATATTTGGAGCTATTTTAGAACCTATTTTTATGGGAAAATCATTTTCTATAAATGTCATTGCCGTGCTTATCATGTTAATGCTATGGGGTTTTATCTGGGGTATTCCTGGATTGATAATGGCAATACCAATTACGGTATTTATAAAAATTATTTTAGAACAATTTCCTGGAACCAAAGTTATTGCCTCTCTGTTATCTGGACCTGAGCGCAACATCACACCACTTAAAAAATAGATTGACAACTCTATATTTTTAAGTATCTTTCTTGAATCATATTCAATCACTCTATCTATGGTTCACGGTACTCATAATGCTGTCGCAGACGACAGAAACAAGGACATTAAAATTTATATTAACGGTGAATTCTTTTCACGCGATAAGGCTAAAATTTCGGTTTTTGATAGTGGATATATTGTAGGTGACGGTATATGGGAAGCTTTAAGGGTGCACGAAGGTGTATTGGTATTTCTTGATGATCATTTAGATCGTTTATGGACATCGGCTGCAACCGTTGGAATGATTTTTCCATTTACTAAAACTGAATTGACCAAAACCATTTGGAATGTACTCAATGAAAACCAAATGACAAATCATGTACATGTGCGTATTATGATTACTAGAGGGATTAAAAAAACACCTTCTCAAGACCCGAGGCTTACCATATCTGGTCCAAATGTGGTTATCATTCCTGAATACAAAAAAGCGTCCAACGAAAGTAAAGAAAGCGGGATAACCTTGCTTACTAGTACAATAAGACGCGGATCGCCAGACTATCTAGACCCAAGATTAAATTGCCATAGCAAATTACATGAAGTTCAAGCATTAATTCAAGCTATAGAAGCAGGAGCTGATGAAGCACTGATGTTGGATGTTAACGGATTTGTGTCTACGTGTAATGCGACCAATTTCTTTATAATTAAAAATGGAGAGGTGTGGACGTCCACAGGTCAATATTGCATGAATGGCATTACGCGAGCAAAAGTCATTGAGGCATGTGAGCGTCATGGAATATCTTGTCATCAAAAAGATTTTTCATTATTTGATGTGTATGGTGCTGATGAAGCTTTTGTGACAGGAACCTTTGGTGGGTTGACACCAGTAACGAAAATAGATGGTCGAATTATTGGAACTCAATCATATGGAAATATGACTAAACGATTAAGCGGTTTATATCAGGAACTAATAAAAGAAGCAGTAGCGAATGACCAGAGATAATATAAAGCGAATTTCGGTATGGTCTGGTCCTCGAAATATCTCAACTGCTTTAATGTATAGTTTTGCCCAGCGACTAGATACAAAAGTATTTGATGAACCTTTGTACGCGCACTATTTGCGACTAAGTTCTGCTAAATCCTATCATCCTGGAGCAGAAGACATATTAAATTCTATGGAAAATGATGGAGATAAAGTGGTAGATATGATGCTGAATTCTTATGACTATCCCGTCTTTTTCTTTAAAAACATGACACATCATTTGTTAGATTTAGATCGTCGTTTTATGAAACAACTCACCAATGTTATATTAACCAGAGATCCTTTGGAAATGTTACCGTCTTTTGATAAGGTGATTAAAAACCCAAACATGGATGATGTTGGCTATAAATTACACATTGATCTCATTGAAGAATTTGACCGACAACATATTGAATATATCGTTTTAGATGCTAAAAATGTCTTGCTAAACCCGGAGTGTATTTTACGACAATTTTGCAAGATTATTAATATTCCATTTGATGAGAATATGCTATCCTGGACGCCTTCAAAACGGATTGAGGATGGGGTTTGGGCTAAATACTGGTATGCTAATGTCCATAAATCATCGGGTTTTGCTGAGTATGTGCCAAAGTCTGACCCATTTCCGAAGCATCTGATACCTTTGTTAGAAGAATGCCAACCATATTATCATAAACTGCAAAAGTTAGCCTTATCCTAAAAAAGAACAGTTGAGCTAAAAAATATATAAAACTATATTAAAGGCTATAGTTCAGGAATATTTTTTGATTATATTTCAAAAGCGATAAAGAAGAATTACCAAATGAAAAAAACAATTGTTTTATTAATTCTGTTTCTATTTTCAATACAGTCTTATGCCTCTTACATTCTAATACCTATGGATGCGGAAGGACAGAATAATCATTTAAAAGCTTATGGTGTGACCTATTGGACTTTAGAGAAACAGCTTAAAGTTAAGTGGTTATTAAATTATAAGGGAGGCTCATTTCTGCTACCAGATTCTGAAGAGATTCAACGTGAATGCCAAATAAGAGGTGTGAGTTTTGAGGTCATCTCCAACGCTAAAGCAGAAGAAATTTTAAATATGATTGCGAGTCCATCTCAGAATATGGAGGCTGTTGTATTAGAAAAAGCACCAAAAATAGCCGTCTATACACCAAAAGGTTTACAGCCTTGGGATGATGCAGTTACAATGGTATTGACCTACGCTGAAATTCCATATGAAACAGTTTATGATGAAGAAGTCTTAAACGATTCACTGTTACTCTTTGATTGGTTGCATTTGCATCATGAGGATTTTACCGGACAGTTTGGGAAGTTTTATAGAGCATATCGATCAGCATCGTGGTATATTCAAGAGAAAAAAGATGCCGAAGAATTAGCGGCAAGATTAGGCTATGCTAAAGTTTCTGAAGAAAAATTAGCAGTGGCCCAAAAAATTAGAGATTATGTGATAGGTGGTGGATTTATGTTTGCCATGTGCAGTGCAACAGACAGTTTTGATATTGCTTTAGCTGCTGATGGTATTGATATCTGTGAGCCTATGTTTGACGGAGATGGCAGTGACCCAGGATATCAGAATAAAATAGATTTCAGTAGGACGTTTGCATTTAAAAATTTCATTTTAGAGAGAAACCCAAATGTATATGAGTTTTCATCAATTGATATGACTAGAAAACGACGCATACCTATGACAACAGATTATTTTAGTTTAATGGAATTTTCTGCAAAATGGGATCCCATTCCAACCATGTTATGTCAAAATCATACGGCTTTAGTCAAAGGATTCATGGGGCAAACGACCTCCTTTACGCGCGATGAAATAAAGTCAAATGTCTTGGTCATGGGTGAAAATAAAACCAATGGTGAAGCCAAATACATTCATGGGATTAAAGGAAAGGGGTTCTTCACGTTTTACGGCGGTCATGATCCAGAAGATTATACGCATAAAGTTGGAGATCCTAAAACAGAATTAGACTTACATCCAACGTCTCCGGGCTATCGTTTGATATTAAATAATGTCTTATTTCCTGCAGCAAAAAAGAAAAAACAGAAAACTTAAAAAGATGAAAAAATCCGATTCAATTTTGAATCGGATTTTTTTTTAATGTGAGCCAACATGACAACCGCAGGCACCTCTCGTGAAACTCTGGGTCTCTTCATGCCAAGGAAATGCTTCATTATATTTATTGTTTTCCCAATAAAACTTCGTGCGTTTTTTAGAATTATTACCAATTTCATTCATGGTTTCGGTATCATACATTCGACCGTTAATCATAGTGTAAATGATACTTTCAGAATTTTTAATATCTTCTAATGGGTTTTTATCCATCACAATTAAATCTGCCAGTTTTCCTTGTTTAAGTGATCCAATATCAGTACTCATTCCAAGATAATCAGCCCCATTTATCGTTGCAGCTTTTAAAGCTTGAAGATTAGTCATTCCACCTTGTTGTAATAGCCATAATTCCCAATGCGCACCTAAACCCTGTAATTGTCCGTGAGCACCTAAATTCACTTTAACACCAGCATCGGCTAGGGCTTTACATGTCTTAGAAACCAGAATGTGTCCATTCTCATATTCTTCTTCAGGAATCATAATGCGGTGTCTTGAACGTGCATCGATTATTCCGCGAGGTGTAAACCTTAAGAGTTTTTCATTTTCCCAAACATTAGTTTTTTGATACCAGTACATTTCACCATTCATACCACCATAGTTAACAATAAGCGTAGGCGTATAACCAACATTACTATTTCCCCAAAGTTTTAATACATCTTTATAAACTGGAGCCACTGGAATATTATGTTCAACACCTGTGTGTCCATCCATGACCATGGTAATATTATGGTAGAAAGTTGATCCACCTTCAGGAACTACGAAGATGCCTTCTTCACGGGCAGCCTGTAAGACTTGTTGTCTTTGTTCACGACGAGGTTGATTGTAACTTTTTACAGATAAAGCACCAAAAGCTTTTGTTCGTCTAATTGACGATCGTGCATCTTCGAGGTTATTGATAATAGCTTTGAAATCACCATCTGCACCATAAAGTATAAACCCTGTAGAGTAGAGGCGTGGTCCAACGAGAGTACCATTTTTTTGTAATTCGGAAAGAGCGAAAACTGTTTCAGAATTAGCTGAAGGATCATGTGCGGTTGTCACACCATAAGCTAAGTTGGCATAAAATTGCCAATGCTTTTGGGTGGTAAGACCGTACCGAAATCCGCCTATATGAGCATGGGCATCGACCATTCCGGGCATGATTGTTTTTCCTGAAACGTCATATACCTTTGCATCGGATGGGATTGATACTTCTGAAGCTTTACCAATGCTTTCAATTCTATTATTATTAATAACAATAGTCCCATTTTCAATTACTTCGTCACCTTCCATAGTAATGATACGTGCACCTTTTAATACGATTTTCCCTTGTGGTTTATCAGTCTTAGCTTCTAGGTTTATTTTAGTTCCTGATTCTACAAGTTTGGTGTCTTCTGAAGCTTCAGCAGAATAATACATGTTACCCAATGTCCAGTGTATGGTCTTACTGTCTTTAGACCAATGCAAGTTGATGCCAGCATCTTTGGACAGCTGAGTAATGGGAACAAACTTGGATTTATCAGTCAAATCTATAGTTTGTCCAGCTTTAGGCATTGGCGCCATATAGACTTTATGTAAATGAATGAAAGCTATCCAATTTCCATCGGGACTTGGGACTAAGCGATTTCCGTGTTTTGATTTAACATGAACGCGCTCATCAAAACCATTAAGAGCTATACTTTTTAATTCTTTAGTAAGGGCGCCAAAAAACTGACCTCCTTTTTGGTAGATAATTCGTGTATTATCACCATTAAACATAGGATAATCACCTTCTTTAGTAATGCGTTTTGGATTAGAGCCATCAGCATTCACTATGTATAAACCTGTCTTTTTATCGAAGGTACGGCCTTGTTCGTTATTGCCACCTTCTTTGCGATAAACGATATGCGTTCCGTCATGGGAATAGGAGGGGTTTCTAAAAATGCCTTTTTCTGAAGAAAGCTTTGTTGGTGTTCCCCCAGTTGCAAGAACAGAATATATGCCTCCTAGATTTTCATCATTCCATGTCACATAGGTGATTGATTTTCCATCAGGTGAGAAGGCAGGTTCGAATTCAAAGTCTGTACCTGCGGTCAATCGCTTTGCTTTTCCATTAGGTAATTTCTGTATGTGTAAATATCCTAAGGCATTAAATACGACTGATTTTCCATCAGGAGATGTCACGGCATGACGAATTACTTTAGCATCAAAGGTATCTGGAGCTACAGGAGTATCAAACTCAATGGCCTTTGCCATTTTTATAGTTGCATCTACTTGAAAAGGAATCTCTGATGCCGCAAAGGAATTAATGTTTATACTCTTTATTTTGCCTCCTGACCAAATTACAATATCTTCATTATTAGGCATCCAGTTGAAATTTGTATATACTCCAAAAATAGCCCAAGCTTCTTGTTGATCTTTATTGAGTTGATCATAAACAGGCCATTCTTCACCAGTTTCTATATCATGGATGTATAATACTGTCTTGGTACGGACACGTTTTATAAAAGCAAGTTTTTTGCCATCTCTTGATATTTGAGGTCTCGCAGCACCACCTGGTCCACCAGTAACTCTCGTCGTTTTTCCTGAGACTAAGTCATAGCGATTGATAGCATAAATTTGACTATTTGGATCTTTATTGTATTGAAAAAATCCACCTGGATATACATCTTCACTATAATATAGGTACTTTCCGTCTGGAGAAATTGTAGGCTCATTTACATCTTGTTGATCATTTTTCTTTTTTGTAAGTTGAATTCCACTGCCTCCAGTTTTATGATACATCCATAGTTCTCCTGCGCCTAACGACCGACTGGAAGTAAAGTGCTTTCTAGCAATAAAATAATTACCATCTGGCATCCAAACCGCATTATTTAATAATCTAAAACTTTCCTTAGTGATTTGTTTAGCTTCAGAACCATCACTATTCATTATCCAAATATTATCACCACCTCCAGCATCACTTGTGAAAGAAATGTGTTTACCATCTGGACTAAAACGAGGTTGAATTTCAAAAGGCAGACCTTCTCTTAAAACTCTAGCATTTCCACCATTGATATCTAATTTGTAGATGTCTCCTAATAAGTCAAAAACGATAGACTTACCATCTGGACTCACATCAAGATTCATCCATGTACCTTCATCAGTAGAAAGTTTAAGTTCTTTAAAGTCCCAAGTTCCTTCGGGATTGGCAACATCCCAAGATTTTGCTTTTTCTTTATCTTGACTATAGGTATTAAGAGAAATGAGTAGAATGAGGGTTGTAAAGAGTTGTATGCGTTTCATATGGTTGGAATTAATTGAATTGTAAGTTACTTAAAAAATTGAAATTTATTAGGTGTAAACGACTTTGAATGCTTTTACATGAGAAATAAAAAACAATAAAAAAACCGATTCATTTTAGAATCGGTTTTTTTTAATTATAAAGAAACTATGATTTTAAAATTTTTAATAATATTTTAATTGTACGTAGAATTCGGCAGTGTTTGGATCTGGATGCACATCAACAACAATGGCCTTAGTTTTATTTCTAAATCCTTGCTCATTTCTATAGTTTCTTTTACTCACTTTATCTTTTCGGCTATAAGTTATACGATTTCGTTTGCTTACTAGTTGCACTACATCACCTACTTTAGGTTCAGAATGGGTGATATTATCATCGTTTCCATCTCTATAAACAATTTTAATTATTTTCTCTCCATTACTCTTACCGCTAGTGTATTCATTAGCAATATTTTTAAGCCCAACAAAGAGCCAGCCTTCATATCCATCAGCTTTTGTATCAGGATTGTTATCCATTAATCTGTTATAGGCTTTAGTTAAAAATGCTGATTTATCTATTCCCCAATCGTTTGTTATAAATCCAATATAACCCTCAACAGTGTTTTCAGCTCTAATATGATCCCAATACTCATCAGGCTTCAAACTTCGGTTTAATTCGTTAATACTATCTTCTAATTGCTGACTTAGTCCTTTTTCAACTTCTAATTGATTTTCTATAGTTTCGAGTTGTTCAGCAATGGTGCCTTTTTGTTCATCAATTGTCTTTTTAGTTGTACTGGCAAAATATAAAAAACCAATAATGATGACAATTATGCCATAAAATAACCATCTATTGGATTTATCCTTTTTCTCAATTTCTTTAATTTTATCATCAATGCGCTTCATAGAAATATGTTTTATATAGTAATATAATTGTAGAATTCGTTATTTAAATCGTCAATTTCTTTATTCGTTAATTTATTTACTACTCGAGTTAAGCGTTCTCTTTTTAACTTTAAAAGTTCAATTAAATCAATGTTCCTCAGTCTTTTCTTCATGCTGCCGTATAATCTAACAGATAATAAATTAATTGATAAACAACCTATAATTGAATACATAGGATCGATGCGTAAAAAATCGGAATCTCTAAAAACAAAAACTAGAATTGATAACATTACGCTTATGACAGCAGTAATAATAGTCATTTGCCAGTTCTTTTTAATTCCTTTTTTATGCATTGCTATGGCTCGGTCAATTTCAGCATCAGAAACTAGTAAATCTTCTGCATTAACTTCTTGTTGAATTACTTTACCTGTTGACTCTTCTGTGATTTTTTGTACTACTTTTTTTGGTGCTTCGGAAACTCCAATAAGTGACAATATTTTGTCTAAGCTAGCAGAGGCCTTTTCTTTTAATCCAAGAAAAGTTAAAATATCATTAATAGCTTTATCAGGATTGCTGGTTAAATCAGCATATTGTCTTCGTTGTAATCGCATAGGTAATTCACATTCTTTAATTAGAATGGGAACAAGCTTCTTCTTTGTATTTATCGCTATTGACACCTCATCCTGAACATTTTGTGATTCAACGGATGTAGGTGATAAAATAAGCATAAATGTTTCTGATTTTTCTAAAGCTTCTTCAATTGCATTATCCCAGTTTTCGCCTAGACCGATACCTAATTGATCTATCCAGACATTTGCTCCTAAACTTTGTAATTCTTTTACAAGTCCTAGTGCGAACGGTCTGTCGTCACTGGAGTAACTGACAAAAATAGTTTCAGCACTCATATTATTTAGTTTTTAGTTGGTTTGGATTAATTAAGGGAATGTTAATATACTCATTATTTTAATAGGCTGTATGTTTTTTCGAAAATAGACTTATCACAAGGGTACATTTCACCATTGACACCAACCATTAACCAATCGCCTTTTTTCCCGGTCATGGTCCCTTCTAAAGTGTCTACTGTAAAAGTGTCATCAATTTGATAACATTTAATTGGAATAGGTTTTTTAATGGCTTTTTTAAATGCTAAATCTGGAATGATATGTTGCTTAAACCTTAACATATTAACTTAATAAGCGCGCTTTCAAAAATTGCGTAAACTCATCATCTTCTTTTTTTGTTAAAGCGACGTATCCTTCATAAGCATTCGTATGCATAGATATTTTTTCTCTTACACCAATACCCTCAGAGGCCTTTATATAATATTCTTTTGCAGTTTCTAGATGACCTAAATACATATTTGCTTCGGCAACAGTTGCAAATTTCCATAGATCATCATCACAATGGCTAGTTGCTTCTAATGCTTGATTAGCATATTTTTTCATTTCAGATTTGCCAGTTACAGGATCAGTAACAATACTTAAAAACGCTAAGTTTATGGCATGATAATAAATTTGTGAGTGGACTTCATTTTCGACAGAAATTTCCAGTGCCTTACTATAATAATCACGAGATAATTGACTTGATTTATATGAAAATGTTTTTAAGTAATCACGTTTATGACGACCAGCAGTGATTCCCATTAAATCTGTATGTTTTTTTACATCTTGAGTAATAGGGTGACTGTTTAAAATATCAGTAATATCATCTTTACGCTCAAGACCTTCAAGCGCAAAAATAAGCTGTGTTAAACCTCTAGGATCAAGGTCATCTTTTCTTGGTAACAGTTCTTTAACAACGGCATCATATTTCCCGAGAGTCAAATTTATTTCCTCTTTGTTAGCGTATTGATTAAAGAATTTGCTGCCGGTTAATGTATTTAATATTAATGAATAAGCATCATCTTTTTCATCTTTTGGTTTTACCATAGCCAAATGCTTATCATCTACATATTCACGGTATTCTTCATTGAAAGGCCCATGGCATGATTCTAGAGTAACATATTCATCCTCAGTAGAGGCTGCGACTTTTAATTTAAAAGGATAGTTATCATTAAATGTGTCTTTCCATTTCTTGCGCAAAGATTTTATATAATCACCCTCACTATTCATGTCACTATACTTTTTATTCCATTGTTTGGTTAAAACTTCTGGAGCAATTCCATTACTTGGAGTTCCAAACATAATAAGATGAGAAATTCTATTTCTATTGTCTTGGTCTAAACCTAATATTGCCTTTTGGGCGACTAACCCACCTAAACTGTGCGCGACAATAGCAATCCGATCATAATTACGGAATTTATTTTTAATAGAGGTTCTTAGGTTTCCAGCAATGATATCTAGATCACGAATAGCTCCCCAAATATCCTTACCGAGTTTAGGTTGAACTCCCGATGAATAACCCAATGATTTCATAGCCCATCCATCAAAATTCGAATCTGCTTGCAATAATTTTGGGATGTCTCCAAATGTTCCTTTAGATTCTCCAGAAAAACCAGGAACAAACAATAACAAATTATTGCCTTCATCTCTTTCCCATAATTCAATATTGCTATTTTTTGAAATAACCGTTTCAGTATTTTGAGATGGTTTTTGAAATTTATTAGTGGCTATTTTATGCTTTAGTTCTTCGGGAATATAACATATTGCAAAATCTGAACTCATTTGTAAATTAGAATAAGGAGTCTGATCTTTTACGATGTCGCTTCTTTTTTTGAGTATGTTAATTAATTCAGGAGTTCTTTCAAAAACATAATTAATAGTATTAACAGTTCTGATATATTCATCAGGCAAATACTTTTTATGTTTTATGTTTTCTGCTTTGAAAGCCTCCATCAAGCATGTTGTAAAAACACTATAATCGTCATTTTCAAAATCTCCCCATGATTGCTCATCGGCTTGCGAAGAAGCCACTATGACCATACCTTGTTCATCATCAATCTCTTGAGCAAGACCTTCAAGGGTTGAGTTCTCGCGAATAATTTGCTGACGTGTATTATTTGATATAGTTTGTGAAATAATTTCATCTTTTTTCTCTTCGAAAAAAGCCCCCGAATGGCAACAATCAAAAAGAATAAAAATTCTTTTTGATTTCATTTCACTAATTTTTTCTCTCAATTCTTTACCAGTTACATGCTTTGATTGATCATTTCCATAATCATAAGGACATAAATATGAAAGATTATACTGCTTAGAATAACCACCATGGCCAGAATAGTATAATAAAAAAGAGGATTTCTCATCAGTTTTTTTAATAATGTCATCTAACTCATCAAGGATTCTTTGCATGGTAGCTTCTTTGTCTGCAAGAAGCCTAACGTTTTCCTCTTTATATCCGCACAGTGACTGGTCACAAAGCACATTATAAATGGCTTTTGCATCGCGTTCAGGTTGTGGTGTTTTTTGATCACAATCTACTCCAATGACGAGTGCATATGCATTATCAAGTGTTCTCATATTTTAATTTAAAAGGAAATATTATTAAATAATCTTTTCATTTGAAAAACTTGTTCATGAGTAATTTCGGGGGAATTAAGACCTAGGGTATTCAACTCTATAAGAGTTTTTAACTTACTCGATGTATGTTTATCTATTATGCCTAGGTTAGATAAATCACTAGTCAATGCAAAATTTGAATGACCAACGGTATTCTGAATGCCTTTTTGTGTTGCAATATCAGATAGTTTTTGATTGATAGCATCCTGTAATTCCATTAGTTCTTGATATGGTGATTCAGCATTACTTCTTTTTGATGTCTTATATTCTTCGCTTTTTGGGGTAATATCTGATCCATCTTTAGGGATCATCCCAGAGCCATCCTTTGGAATAATACCTCTACCATCTTTTGGTATGATAGAACCACCATCTTTAGAAATAATTCCAGATGAACCGATGCCAATTAATTTAGTAGCTTCTTCAAGCTTATTTTCCATAAAATTCATTTCAAAACCAGATGCACCCGCTTTAATTGACCCTAAGCTCTTGATAACTCTGCCGATATGATCTTTAAACATATATAAGCCAATTATTAATGCAATTGGCCAAATGATGACATCGAGTAAATTAATTATATCGTGAAAAATTTTTGGATCATCAACAGTTTTCTCGGTGTCTTTTAATCCTTCAGTTATCTTTTGTCCTTTTTCTGCTGCAGCTTGTAAAAATGTGATCATAATGTTTTATTTTTCCAATAGTTCATAATGCGATTATTGAATTCAGGACTGTCTTTAATCGTTCTAAAATGGGGGTCATTTTGAAATGTAGATGGTGTATAATCATAACCTTGAACAACAGCCTTAAGAAGAAATTCGATAGCTTTGACTTTATCTCCAATAACCGTGTAATATTGAGCCCAAGCATAATCGATAGCGCCGAATTGATAATCTGCTCTTAAGCCATCCAACTTATCTATGCATGTTTTTGCAGCTTCAAAATTTCCGTTGTTAAAATAGCTAATGGCTAAATGGACTACATATTTGATATTACTTGGGTTATTGTCATGCAATGTTTTATAGAGTTCTTGTGCTTTTATAAAGTCACCTTTAAAATAAAAAGCTTGTGCCAAATTAATGGGGTCTAAATTTGAATTTTCACTAGTAATTATTTTGTTGAAATATTTGTTGGCTTCTTCGATTTGATTAGAATTTATAAATTGGATGCCTGTAAAAGCCATCAAATAGTCTATGTCATTTTGAGAGGCAATTAATTCATAATCGGATAGATATTTTTCCAATTCAACAAATTTTCCTGATTTCACAAAAGCACTAATTAATGGGCGCTTTAAATAATTGTCTTCAATAATATTAGTAATTGGTAAAAGTGTTTTAGTCACTTGTTCATATTTACCTAATTCAACATCAGCAAGGCTTTTCATATAATATCGATATCCACAACGCGAACAATTTTCTAAATTTAGATCTTCCATGGGGATTTCATTGAAAATATTTTCAATGTCTTCTGGAAGATTAACCTTTTGCAAAGCAATGGTCATTTGACTCATATTAGTTCCTAGGTCTTTATAAGCTTTTTTATATTCTTCACTGTGAGCTCTATAGGCTTTATCATTTTTCCCTTTTAATATGGACTCATAAAACAACATAATATTTTCTTGTCGATTATTTAATTTTGATTTGACGTCAATTAAAAGTCGTAGCGAATCTGCAATTTTGTACTGTTCCTTATTATAGTAGAAAGCGATCTTATGAATTTTTGGTTCAAAGAAACTAGGATCTGTTGCTATCGACTTATTTATTAATTCTAAAAAAATGTTATCATTACCTCTATTTTCGAGTGCATTCACAAGATACTGATACGCTTCATAGTTAGGCGGTGTTTCCTCATAGTAGGACGACATCGTTTTATTATCTTTATTAAGAATATAGCCAAGATTATCTTGTTTACCGACTGTTGATAAATAACCGAGAATTTCTTGCTTCAATTTTTCGGCACAATCCAATGGCGAATTAGGATCGCAAACAATGGTTTCAAATGATATGAGTGTTTCATCAATTAAACCATCTTTAATAGAGCCTTGAAGTAAAAGCTTACCATTTTCTTCGTAATAAACACCAACAATTACTTTATCAGGTTTAAAATAATTTTTCAATAAGTTATTGAGATCTTTATTTTCTGCTTTCGATTTTAAAATACTGGTGTAATCATTTATCAATTTGGGAGAAATAACTTGGCCAAGTTGGTTTTCAGTTATCGCATGAATAACCCAATTTGATGCTATTTTACCAACATTATTGAGGTTTTCATTTGTGGTTGTGTTCTCAAATTCTAATACAGCAATTTTGTTGTTACTTTCAATTTTTTCTAAGGAAAAACTAGTTTGAAAACTATTTTTAACAATTAGTGTTATTGAAATACCAGAAATAATTCCAATCACAAATAAAGAAGAAAAGTACATTTTTTGAAATGCACTTTTGTTGTATGGAGTATTAGGGTCTTCAGTTTGCTGGATTTCGTATTTGAGCAGTTTAAATTTCCATATGCCATATATGTAAACAGGAAATCCAACTAATAGAATTACGATCAGGTACGTGATACTCTTTTGAGGAATTCCAATAGGCTCTGATATCAGTGCTAAGACTTGAAGAAGCACCCAGCTCGATACAATATAAATTGAAAGCATTTTAAATACTTCCTTTTTATGACATTCTTTAAAAAAACCTTTTAGGTTCATTTACAATTAATTAAGTTAGGAGGTTTGTTATATAAAGGGGAAATCGCTTGCTAAATTTACATATTTTTATTAATATAGTAAATAATTAATCCTAAAAAACTATATAATGGCTAAACAATCACAACATAAGGAAGGAGACTCTATCGTTCCGAAGGAAGGCGGAGGCATCATACCGAAAGAAGGTGGAGGCATCATACCGAAAGAAGGTGGAGGCATCATTCCAAAAGAAGGTGGAGGCATCATACCGAAAGAAGGTGGAGGCATCATACCGAAAGAAGGTGGAGGCATCATACCAAAAGAAGGTGGAGGCATCATACCGAAAGAAGGTGGAGGCATCATACCGAAAGAAGGTGGAGGCATCATACCGAAAGAAGGTGGAGGCATCATACCGAAAGAAGGTGGAGGCATTATACCAAAATAAAATTAATTGCAAAAAACTCATGTCATGTTAATGCATGAAAGTAAAAAGCCAATTCTTCAAGGATTGGCTTTTTATATACATGTTGACACGAATTAATGGATGTCGTTTTTTAATTTATACCATAAAAAAACCGATTCATTTCTGAATCGGTTTTATAAGCGAATTGTTGTTATTGTTTAGGCGAACGCCTTACTTTACTTTATTTACTATGGCTTCAAAAGCTTCTGGATTATTCATTGCTAAATCTGCAAGAACTTTTCGGTTCAATTCGATATTATTAGCTTTTAATTTCCCCATAAACTTTGAATAGCTCATTCCATGCATTCTTGCACCTGCGTTAATACGCATTATCCATAACGAACGGAACGTTCTCTTTTTTACTCTACGGTCTCTATACGAATATTGCATCGCTTTGTCAACCGCATTTTTCGCTACTGTCCAAACGTTTTTACGTCTTCCAAAGTAACCTTTTGCTTGCTTAAGAACCTTTTTTCTTCTGGCCCTTTTTGCTACTGAATTTACTGATCTTGGCATTTCTTAAATTGTTTTTTTGTAGTAGGCGGTCTTTTCGACACTTGCTAAATTTTTTTGCCTAACTCCAGGGTTTATAATTTGTTTTAACCGATTAAAACGATATTACTTTAAACGTAACATTGTTTTAATATTGTTCTCATCTGCTTTGTGTACCAAAGTGTCATGAGTTAAAGCTAGCTTTCGCTTTTTAGATTTTTTTGTCAAAATATGACTCTTAAAAGCATGCTTTCTTTTAATCTTACCAGTGCCAGTTAGTTTAAAACGTTTCTTAGCACTTGATTTTGTTTTCATTTTAGGCATTGTCTCCTTTTTATTTACGTTTCGCTTATTATCTTAAAGCTGAACTTTTCAGCTTATTTTACTTTTTTTGGCGCAATGAACATTGTCATACGCTTACCTTCTAATCGAGGCATTTGTTCAACTTTACCTAACTCTTCAAGGTCTTGTGCTAATCGCAACAATAAAATCTGACCTTGTTCTTTAAATATTATCGAACGTCCTTTAAAAAAAACAAAAGCTTTGAGTTTTGCACCATCTTTCAGGAACTTTTCAGCATGTTTCTTTTTAAATTCGTAATCGTGATCATCAGTTTGAGGACCAAAACGAATTTCTTTTACAGTCACTTTCGAGGCTTTTGCCTTTAGTGCCTTTTCTCGTTTCTTTTGTTCATAAAGAAACTTTTTGTAATCCATAACCTTACAGACAGGAGGATCAGCTTTTGGTGATATTTCAACAAGATCTAAGCCCTGCTCATCGGCAATGGCTAAAGCGTCTTTAGTCGAATAAATACCTACCTCTATGTTGTCACCGACAAGTCGTACTTTTTCGGCTCTAATTTTAGAGTTAATTTTGTGCTGGTCTTCTTTTACTACTCGCTTAGGGTTGTGTCTTCTACGTATTGCTATGACTTATATATTTTAGTTAAACTTATTTTACTTAAATGTTTTTAATGTTCTATTGATTTCTTTGTCAATAATTTGTGAAAACTCTTCTACACTAATCATGCCTAAATCTTCACCTCCATGTTTTCTGACAGAAATCTTATTCTCGTTTTCTTCGTTCTCGCCAATAATAACCATAAACGGTATTTTGTTCATTTCGGCTTCACGGATTTTCTTACCGATCGTTTCATTTCTATTATCTGCGAGGGCGCGAATTTCGTTATTTTCTAGCAAATTTAAAACTTTTTCACTGTATTTTTCATATTTCTCACTTAACGACAGTACAATAACTTGTTCTGGCATTAACCAAAGAGGGAAGTTACCTCCCGTATGCTCTAGTAAAATGGCAATAAAGCGTTCCATACTTCCAAACGGTGCGCGATGAATCATAACTGGCCGATGAAGTTCATTATCACTTCCTTTATAGGTTAAATCGAAACGTTCAGGTAAATTGTAATCCACTTGAATTGTTCCAAGTTGCCAATTTCTGCCTAAAGCATCTTTAACCATAAAATCCAATTTCGGACCATAAAAGGCCGCTTCACCAGTCTCCACAACATAATCTAATCCTTTATCAATTGCTGCACTGAGAATAGCATCTTCTGCTTTTTTCCAGTTCTCATCACTACCAATATATTTTTCTGGATTATTAGGGTCTCTTAGTGATACTTGAGCCTTAAAGTTTTCAAAACCTAAAGAGCCAAAGACATATAACACAAGATCTATAACGTCTTTAAATTCTTTATCAAGTTGATCAGGTGTACAAAAAATATGCGCATCATCTTGAGTGAAGCCTCTTACTCTAGTAAGACCATGTAATTCACCACTTTGCTCATACCTATATACTGTGCCAAACTCAGCATAGCGTTTAGGTAGTTCTTTATATGAAAAGGGTTTTGTATTATATATTTCACAATGATGAGGGCAATTCATTGGTTTTAGCAAGAATTCTTCACCTTCATTTGGTGTTTTAATAGGTTGAAAACTGTCTTCACCGTATTTAGCAAAATGACCAGATGTAACATAAAGCTCTTTTTGTCCGATATGAGGCGTAACAACCATTTCATATCCGGCTTTTTTCTGGGCACTTTTTAGAAAGTTTTCTAAACGTTCTCTCAGAGCGGCACCTTTTGGTAACCATAATGGGAGTCCTTGACCTACTTTTTGTGAAAAAGTAAACAACTCAAGTTCTTTTCCAAGTTTTCTGTGATCTCGTTTTTTTGCTTCCTCTAATAAATGTAGATATTCTGTCAGTTCTTTTTGCTTCGGAAACGAAATACCATAAACGCGAGTGAGTTGTTTATTGTTTTCATCACCTCTCCAATAGGCACCCGCAACCGATAAAAGTTTAACGGCTTTTATAATACCTGTATTTGGAATATGGCCACCTCTGCATAAATCTGTAAATGTTGAATGATCACAAAATGTAATAGTGCCGTCTTCTAGATTTTCAATTAACTCAACTTTATATTCATTGTTTTGAGACTTATATAATGACAAAGCATCTCCTTTGGATACTGATCGCATTTTAAACTCGTGCTTTCCTCTGGCGATTTCTATCATCTTATTTTCGATGTTTTTGAAATCTTTTTCTGAAATAGTACTTTCACCAAAATCAACATCATAATAAAACCCATTTTCTATGGCTGGTCCAATAGATAGCTTTATTCCAGGATAGAGTTCTTCTAATGCTTGAGCTAAGACGTGAGAACTTGAATGCCAAAACGCTTTTTTACCTTCTTTATTTGACCATGTGTACAAAACTAAAGAGCCATCATTTAATATAGGAGTAGATGTTTCTATAGTTTCACTATTGAAATTTGCTGAAATAACATTTCGTGCAAACCCTTCACTTATATTTTTAGCAACTTCCATGGGAGTTATTCCTGCTTCGAAAGTTTTAATAGTTCCATCAGGTAAAGTAATATTTATCATAGTTAAGTCAGTAATTAGGTTAGCAAAGATAGTATCTTATATAATTTCATACAATAATAATGTATGAGATAATACATTAATAATGTTTTTCATAACATTAAGTAAATTGTTTTAGAATCAAATGAGGTTC